>DASVTZ010000109.1 GCA_036387335.1 Longimicrobium sp. | reverse complement strand
GGAGAGCTGGCGCCTGCGCACCCACGCCCAGACGGCCGGCGTGACGCTGACGGCGCAGCAGCCGGAGAACAACATCGTGCGCGTGGCCTACCAGGCGATGGCGGCGGTGCTGGGCGGCACGCAGTCGCTGCACACCAACTCCATGGACGAGACGCTGGCGCTGCCCACGGAGAAGGCGGTGCAGATCGCGCTGCGCACCCAGCAGATCCTGGCGCACGAGACGGGCGTCGCGAACACGATCGACCCGCTGGCCGGCTCCTACTACCTGGAAGCGCTCACCGACCAGATGGAGGCCGAGGCGGAGGCGATCTTCGCCGAGATCGACGGGATGGGCGGAGTGGTGCCGGGGATCGAGCGCGGCTACTTCCAGCAGCAGATCGCGCGCTCGGCCATGCGCCAGCAGATCGAGATCGAGCGCAACGAGCGTGTGATCGTGGGGGTGAACGACTATACGATCGAGGGCGAGAAGATCGACATCCCGCTCCTCAAGGTGACCGAGGAGGCCGAGCGCCGCCAGCGCGAGCGCATGGCCGCCATGCGCGCCCGCCGTGACCAGGCCGAGGTCGACCGCACGCTCCAGGTTCTCCAGGACTCCGCCCGCGCCGGCGAGAACGTCGTCCCGGCGATGCTGGATGCGGTCCGCGCCTACGCCACTCTCCACGAGATCCGCCACTCGATGGAAGCGGTGTTCGGGGCGTACCAGGAGCCGGTCTTCTTTTGATGCATCGTAAAAGATCTCACACAGAGACACAGAGACACAGAGAGAACTGCAGAAGGTGCTCTCTGTTGTTCTTCCTCTGTGTCTCTGTGTCTCTGTGTGAGGCTGCAGTTCCTCGTTACCCCAGTGCCCGCCCCAGCGCCTCCACGCAGAATCCGGTGGTCAGCTCTTCCGATCCCCACCCGTAGTACTTCTTCGGCCCCCCGTAGTACATCGCCGTAGCGGCCCACTCGCCATTGCCGCCCTGCCGGCGGAGGAGGTACGCGATGGCGCCCTCCAGCTCGGGGGGCGCGGCGCCCCAGGCCAGCAGGGCGCAGGCCGCGAGCGCGGTGTCCAGCTCCGTGTCGCCGATGGCACCCTCAGGACGGCTGTGCGCGACGATCCTGCGGATGCACTCGTCCCGGAGCGGAGCGAGCGAGGTGACGCCCTCGCGCCATGCCCGCGCGACGGTGTAGTAGAAGGTGAAGCGGTTGAGGTGCCACTTGTCGCAGCGGTCTTCGCGGCCCTCCGCCAGCACGGCGGCCAGGTACCGCGCCACCGGCCGCGCCTCGGGACGCTCGCCCAGGTACAGGAGGACGTTCGCGTTGACGATGCCGTCGACGTCGTCCGGGGCGCACTCGTTGAGCTTCCAGAAATGGTACGCCTTCAGCGGATTGGCCCACTGCCAGAGCGCCACACGCCACCACGCCGGGGAGAGCGGCGCACGGCGGCGCGGCGCGAACCAGGTGTGGAAGCACCCCGCGGCGTCGCGGTTCGCCAGGATGAGCCGCTCGTTGTCGGGGAACGGCACCCCCTCCCGCCGCAGCACGTACGATGCGCACGCCACGTCGTCCAGGTCCGCGGGGATCACGGAGTGGTACGGGTGCGCACGCGTCCAGTAGCGCCACATCCCCGGCCCCTCCATCTCCGCCAGCAGAAAGGCCGCCGCGCGCTTCCTGATCTCCCGCGAAGCCGCCGAGTCCACGAAGCCGAGCGAGTACGCGATCAGCGCCGTGGGAAACGGGGAGCTGTCGAATTCCCGCCCGGTGGCGAGCGTCGCGTCGGTCGATCGGTAGGAGGGAAGCTCGCCGGAGGGAAGCTGGCGCGACTGGAGGAAGCCGGTAGCGCGCTCGACGGCTTCCCGCACCGCGTCACTCCCAGTCGACATCGATCGTCACCAGCATCTGGACGGTGGCGGAGTAGTTGCCTACCAGGCTGGGCGCGGACCGGATGCGCAGCGTGTGGGGCGCGCCGGTCCAGCCGTACGTCGCCAGCGCCGTCGTGGTGCCCGCGTCCAGCACGAAGGCGCGCAGCTGGTACTGCCCGGCGGCCAGCGGAAGGCGGGGCACCACGCAGCGCAGCTCGCCGGTGCCGGAAGCCAGCGGCCGCGCGGCGGGCGACATCGCGCCGGTCACGCACACCCACCCGTCGGCCGTCCAGATGCTGAACCCCCACAACACCGTGGCGGGCTCCGCGGCACGGTAGCGCAGCGCGAGGTGCGCCTCTCCGCCCGCTTGGAGCTCGCCCCCGTCCGCCGCGGCCACGGCGACGCTCTCTATGACCACGGGGTTCGCCGCGTCGGGCGCGGGCACGGCATCGCCGGAGCTCCCGGATTCGCGCGGCTCCAGGTAGCGGGCGAGCGTCTCCACCGCGGTGCCCGCAAAGGTCACGCGCCCCGCCTCCAGCAGGATCCCGCTCCGGCAGATCGCCTGGAGCTGGTACGCGCTGTGGGAGACGAAGACCAGGGCGCCACCGCCGTCCAGGTACCTCTGCATGTGCTGGATGCACTTGCGCTGGTAGGCGAGGTCCCCCACTGCGAGCACCTCGTCCACCAGGAGCACGTCCGGCTCCAGGTGCGCCGCCACCGCGTAGGCGAGACGCGCCTGCATCCCCGAGCTGTAGAACTGGAGCGGCACGTCCATCGTGGCGTCGTCCAGCCCCGCGAAGTCGGCGATCTCGTCCATCAGCTTCGCCGCCCGCCTCCGCGAAAATCCGTGCAGCGCCGCGTTGAGCCCCGCGTTCTCGCGCCCGGTGAGGGTGGGATCGAACCCCGTGCCGAGCTCGATCAGCGCCCCCACCCGCCCGCCCAGCGTCACCCGCCCCCCGTCCGGCTTCACCAGCCCGTACAGCACCTTGAGGAGCGTGCTCTTCCCCGCCCCGTTGGCGCCCACCACGGCGAGCGCTTCGCCCGGGCGCACATCGAACGAGACGTCGAGCAGCGCCCAGAACTCGCCGGGGCGAAGCTCCGCCGAGCGCGATGCGCGGGGCACCAGCTCCCGGGCGATGTCGCGCACGCCGTACCACTGCGCCCGCCGCAGGTTGCGGCACAGCTTCTTGGACAGCCCTTCCGCGGAGATCGCGAGCGCCGTCACGCGCCCGAGGGGGCGCGGAGCGACGCGTGCAGCTCGTTCAGCCCGCGGTAGTTGGGCGACGGCGCATACGTGACGGCGGAGAGCGGTCGGGTCGCGCGGAAGTGCGGCGCGCGGGTGAGGATCGCCTCCACGGCCGCCCGCACCTGGAGGCGCGCCAGGCGGGAGCCGGGGCAGAAGTGCGGCCCCGCGCCAAAGGTGAGGTGGGGATTGGGGGCACGCCGCAGGGAGAGGCGGTTCGGGTCCGGAAAGCGCCGGGGATCGCGGTTGGCGGCGCCCACGCAGAGCCTCACCTCCGCGCCCGCGGGGATCGCCGTGCCGGCGAGCTCGGCGCCCGGGCGCGCCACGCGCCACACGAGCACCTCCGGCGGCTCCAGCCTCGCCACCTCGTCCACCATGGCGGCGATGAGCGACGGATCGGCGCTCAGCTCCGCCCTCAGGGCCGGGTCGCGGAGCAGGTAGAGCGCGCACGACGAGACGAGCCGCCCCGTGGTGGTGGTGCCCGCCACCCAGAACAGCTTGAGGAGCCCTGCAGCCGCCTCGGGCGCGAAAGCCGCGCCGTGCAGCCCCGCGGCCACCGATGCCGCGGGAGGCGCGGCGGCCTGCTCGCGGGCCCAGGCGTCCAGCTCGCGGAACTGCTCCTCCTGCTCCCCCGCTCCGTACCGCCCCAGCCGCGCCCGCAGCGCCTCGCATGCGGAGGCGTCCAGCCCCAGCAGCGCGCCCGCCATCCGCTCCACCAGCGGCGCCGCGAAGTCGCGCACCAGCTCCACCTCGTCCCTATCTGAAAGCTCGTCCACGAGCCCGGCCGCGAAGCCGCGCGCCCGCTCCTCCAGCCCCGCCGTGGCCGACGCGCTGAAGAACGGCGCGGTGGAGCGGCGCACCGCGGTGTGCGCGGGGGGGTCCGCCTCGTTCAGGACCGGGTCGAAGCGCACGGGCTGGTGGACGCTGGAGAAGTGCTCCGGGTCCTTGAACGCGCTCGCCACCTCGTCGTAGCCGAGCACCAGCCACAGCTTCTGCCGCGGGAGGAAGTGCACCGGCCCCTTTTCGCGCAGCGCGGCGTAGCGCGGAAAGGGGTCGTGCAGCAAGGCGGGGTCGGTGAGGTCCACCGCGTCCGGCGCGGGCACGCCGGCGAAGCGGCGCCGCAGCCGGGCGATCAGCCGCACCGCGCGATCGGGGTACCTCATACCGTTTCTAACGAATCCCTGTGCATTGAAGGAAATGGTCTCACGCGAAGGCGCGAAGGCGCAAAGAAAGTACTTCCGTGTGTCCTTTTCTTCGCGTCTTCGCGCCTTTGCGTGATTGGCATTTGGCAGGGGGCGTGCGGCCGTGGAGCGGGAAGCTACGTGCCCGTCCCACGGCGCGACAGGCGGAGCTACAGCCGCGAGATCAGGTGGGGGCGCGCGAGACGATAGCAGAGCCACCCCATCGCCAGCGCGACCAGGCTCGCCGCCACCACCGGCACGAACCCCACGGCGGGAGCGGGCGCGCCGCCGGTGAGCCACTCGCGAGTGGTGGAGAGAAGCGGGGCCACCGGGTTCGCCACCCGCAGCACGGCGGCGGGGCCGGCCCGGGGGAGCGGATACAGCACCGGCGTGAGGAAGAAGAGGACGCTCGTGGCCAGGGTGAGCGCGCGCGAGACGTCCGCGTACAGCAGCCCCAACGGCGCCAGCAGGAGCCCCGCCGCGAACCCGAGGAGAAGGAGAGCCGCCACTCCCACCGGGGCGAGCAGCAGCGAAGCCGCCGGTGCTCCGCCGAACCACGCGAAGACGGGGAGCAGTACGAGCGCGCGAACCGCGAAGTTGAAGAGCACCTCGATGGCGCCGGCCAGGAGAAAGGCCTCGTGCGGAATGCGGCTCTTGCCCAGGATGGCGCGCGAGCCGGAAAGCTGCGCGAGCGGCGCGTTGAGCGCGTCCACGAAGAGCTGCCAGAGCACCGTGCCCGCCAGCACGAAGATCGGGTACGGAACGCGGGTGCCGCCCACCCGCAGCACCTGCGCGGCGTTCAGGGCCACCCACACGCCGGTGGTGGCCAGGGGCGGCAGCACCAGCCAGAGGTAGCCCAGCAGGCTGCGCCGGTACCCCGCCTGCAGCCGGCGCACGAAAAGCTGCCACGCCACCGGACCCGCCACGCGCAGGTCGCGCCGCATCTCAGCGGCGAACGAGCCCGCGGCGCGAAGCTGCGGCTCGGCGGAGTAGGTGACCTCCGCGACCACCCGTCCGCCGCCGTGTTCAACCACCGGGAGCCCGCAGCAGCCTCCGCCGCACCCCCCACCACAGCGGGCGCGCGATCCGGAACACGTCGCCCACCTGCCGCAGGATGGGCCCGGCGAAGACCAGCAAGTGCACCGCGAGGAGCGGAACGAACCGCGCGTCCCTCAGCGCCAGCACGAGAGCGAAGGCGGGCGCGGGCAGGCTCCGGTAGAACGCCAGCAGCGGGATGTACGCCGTCCGCTCCGCCGGCGCGGGATCGGCGAAGGTGACGCGCCACATGCCCATCGCCCGCAGGAGCTGCATCAGGGCGAAGTACGCCACGAACGCGAGCACCGGCACCGGGATCACCGGGAAGAGAGCCACGCCCGCCGCGCCCAGCGCCACCAGCTCGGCCGGGAACACGGCACGCCGCACGAAAGCCGCGGAGCTGCCGGAGCCGTGCCTCGTCACGAAAGTGGCGACCCCCGCCCGCCGGTCGTTTGCCTCGTCGGTACGCTGGTGGTAGACGATGCCGCGCACCCCCACGAAGAACGCCCACGCCGTCAGCACCAGCGGAAGGGGCGCCCACACCGGCGCCCCCGCCGCCTGCGCGAACAGCGCCACGCAGAACAGCGTCGGAAGCGCGTGCGTGTGCAGCGCGTCCGCAGCGAGCCCCCACCCGCCGCGCTCCTTGAGCCGCAGCGGATGCAACGCGTACACCGGCTGCAGCGCCGCGATCACCGTCAGCAGCTCCAGCATCCGCGCCGAAAGCCCCGCCCCCACCCACGCGCCGAACCCGCACGCCAGGAACGCCGCGGCGATCGCCCCGCGCCACACCAGCGAAACGCCGCGCCAGCGGTCCGGCTTCCCCGCCACGGCGTCCTGCTCCGCGTCGCCGATGTCGTTGATGAGATGCGCGTACGCCGCGATGCAGACGATGGAGAGGATGAGGCGCGCCACCGCCGGGTACGCGACGGCCGGCCCGACCGCGTAGAACGCGATCGAAGCGTACGCCGCCGCAAGAAGCGGAAGGAGGTGGTACAGCCACCAGTCGTCCGCGCGGACGAGGTGCAGGACGCCGGCGCGCGCCGTCACCCTCACGAGAACCGCCCGTCGTAATACCTCATGAGACTCCGCGGAGCTGTCCGGCACGAACCAGCGGTGCGGCGAGAACGATCTTCATCTGGCGGGAACGGGCGGGACGGAGGCGCGTGCGGAGGGAGAGGCCGCGGGGAGCGGCGGGCAGGTGTACAAGGATCGTCTCATGATGCGTCCGTGTCAACGGTCGCGCGCCGGGTTGCGCGGGCGGGGGCGGCGGTGTCTTGTTAAGCGGAGGTGCACGCCCGCCCGGCTCCGCACCCGCAAACCCTCACCAGGCCCATTCTTGAGCGTCCCGAGCCCCTCGCAGACCCAGCCGCTGATCCACATCTACGCCGACGAATCGTGCCTGGGCAACCAGTTCAAGGACAGGGCGCGTCCCGGCGGCGCCGCGGGCCTGGTGGAGTTCTTCCACCCCGAGCGCGGCTGGGTGCGGCGCGACTTCTGGCTTTCGGAGCCGGACACCACCAACAACCGCATGGCCATCCGCAGCGCCATCCTCCCGCTGGCGGCGCTCAAGGCCGCGTCGCGCGTGGTGTTCACCACCGACAGCCGCTACCTGGTGGACGGAATGACGCAGTGGGTGCACGGGTGGGCCGCCCGCGGCTGGACTCGCAAGACGGGGGAGATCGAGAACCTGGAGCAGTGGAAGGAGCTGCTGCGCACGGCGGTGCGCCACAAGATCATGTGGCGCTGGGTGAAGGGCCACGCGGGCCATCCGCAGAACGAGTACGCCAACGACCTCGCCATCCGCGCCGCCACCAAGCAGCTCAACAGCGGTGGCCTGGTGGAATCCGGCTTCGACGACTGGATCGCGAAGCAGCAGGAGCGCGACAAGTTCCTCGACTTCTTCGCCATCCCCCCCGACGAAGCCGGCTTCAAGCCCGCGCGCGCCCTGCCGCGGGGCTGACCCGGGCTCACCGGAACAGAAAGGCCCCGCCTCCTCAAAAGGGAGCTGGGCCTCAGATCGCGCGTGTTTGGTTGCTGCGGAAGATCAGGCGCCGAGCACGACGATCCCGTGTCTCCGGAGCGTCGCGGCGGCGGCTTCGTCGATCGCCTTCATCTGCTGCTGGAACTCGGAAAAACGGGCACGGTGCGTTGCGCGCTGCTCATCCCCGATCATCGAGGAATCGGCGAGTGCCTGAAGCCTCCGCAGCTCCCGCAGCCGGGCATTCCTGGCTTCAGTGGTCATCGTACTCGTCCTCGTCGGCCGCATTTTCCGCATTCGGTTCCGTGGCGACCCCAAGTACCTGCTCCCTCTCTACCTTGATGAGGCCATTCACAGTCTGTACCAAAGTATTATGACCGCCCTCCAGATTGTCAACGCGCACCGCCAGGTCGCTGATCAGCTTACTCTGGACCGGGGTCTGCGCCATCCGTGCTTTCTGTAGCGTCTCAACGATCACTCCCTCCTTGCCCAGCGAGATCTTGAGGTCGCGAGGCTCCTCCCTCCACTTGCCGCGCCAGAAGAAAGCGAACAGGAAGTACGCTACCCGGTGCAGGATGTTGCCTATCAGGACAGCGAGAACGAGGCACAGCAGGATCTCGGCGAGGTAAACCGCCGTTCGTCCCATTCCGCGCGCCGGCTCCCAAGACGGAACCAGCGGGTCGATGATCGAGTTGACGGGATCGCTCTTGGCATTCGCGGCGCGGCGTCCAGGCGTCGTCGACGTATCCTGCCCCGCCCGCTGCGCGGGTCCCGTCTGCTCCGTGCCGCCTCTGGACGGAGTGGAAGTCGGTCGCGGGGCGGAGGGCTGCGGGTTGAGTGCCATGCGCTTCACGTCCTTACCGCGCCCTATCCGCCGAACCCGCGCAGCGACACCGCCACACCCGGAAACGCCGCCAGCACCTTCTGGTCATTCGTGACGAGCGGCGCGCCCGTGGCCTGCGCGAGCACGACGAACTCGCAATCGTACGGCGAGCACCCGGATGCGACCGCGAGTGCGAGCGCCCGCTGCGGGATGGGGCGCTCCGCGGTGCGCACCAGAACTTCGGCCTCGGAATAGGCCTCGTCCGCGAGAGCATGGGAGAGAACTCGCGTCCGGACCGAGAGCCAGAGCACGTTCAGGAACTCGCTCTGCCAGAGGGGTGGAGCGAGCCACTCCTCATCGATCTCCAGCACCCGCTGCGCATCCATGGTGAACGGCCCCGCGATCAGCAAATACGCGATCAGGTTGGTATCGGCGACGATCACGGACGCCCCGTGTTGATCGCTTCTTCTATCAATTCCGGCGTCAGGGGCTTGCCGTGCTGCCGTGCAACGAACGCGCGGGCACGCTCGAGCTTAGTCCCGCCCGTCGGCGACGGCGTATTTCGCAGCCCTTCCGAAAGCGGAGGAAAAGCCTCGCCCTCGGGTTTGCGGTGTTCGTCTGGCGCGAGCCCTTCGGGTATGTCGTTGATCGTGAGATCCGCCATTGCTCCTCCTCGGTGGGGGCGGGTATGATCCACCCTAACCACAACAGAACACCCCGTCAAGCGCTACGGCCCCAAGTGCGCGCACAATGCGCCAGCGGCCGTCCCCATATGGACTTAGGGCGTCAGCCGGGGTGCGCTACCGCTCCGAAGATGCGCTCGAAGCTGCGCACGGCAGCGGCCTCAACGTCGGGCATGGGGACGGGGCGGCCGAGTTCGCCTGAGATGGAGCCGACGCCGTGGGCGCGGATGCCGCACGGGACGATGGTGCCGAAGAAGGAGAGGTCCGTGCTGACGTTCAGCGCGAAGCCATGGCTCGTGATCCAGCCGGAGGAGACGCGCACGCCGATCGCGGCCAGCTTGCGGTCCTCCACCCACACGCCCGTCAACCCGTCCTTGCGCCCGCCCTCCAGCCCGAACTCGGCGAGGACGCCGATCAGCGCCTCCTCCAGGTCACGGAGGTAGCGGTGCAGGTCGCAGCGGTCCGGCTTCAGGTCCAGGATCGGGTAGCCGACGAGCTGGCCGGGGCCGTGGTAGGTCACGTCCCCGCCTCGCCCCGTCTCGAACAGCTCTATCCCCCGCTCCGCC
This sequence comes from Longimicrobium sp., assembly GCA_036387335.1. Lineage (NCBI taxonomy): Bacteria > Pseudomonadati > Gemmatimonadota > Longimicrobiia > Longimicrobiales > Longimicrobiaceae > Longimicrobium > Longimicrobium sp. The sequence continues at coordinate 77,264 of DASVTZ010000109.1, read as the reverse complement.
CGCTCCTGCGGCGAGACCAGCACGTGCTCGTCGTGCGAACCGCTGCCGAGCGTGATGACGTGCGGGTGCTCCAGCAGCAGGAGCGTGTCGGGGATCTCGCCCGCGCGCCGCTGCGCCACCAACCCGGCCTGCAGCGCAAGCGCGTCCGCGTACGAGACAGTGCCCAGGCGGCTTACCGCGAGTGTACGCGTCAGATCCTGCATGATCCTCTCAGAACGAAAAAGACAAACAAGCATCACACAGAGACGCGGAGAGAACGACAAGGGCACAGAGAACTCCCTTGTTTGTTCTTTCAGTTTCCTGTGTGGCTCTGTGTGAGCCCATCTGTTCTCCTTTTAAGAAGAAGCGGGGCCCCGGGCAACCCCGGGGCCCCGCTTCTCAAACCGGAAGAGCGCCTACCGCCGCGAGATGAAGATGCGCAGCACGTACCAGAAGAGGAGCGCGACCGACGCAAAGAGCGCGAGCGCGGCGGAGACGTAGCGGTCTTCCGGGTAGGTGTTCATCACCTTGGACGTCTCGTACAGAATGGCGAGGCCCGCGAAGACGACCATCGCCACCGAGAAGAAGGTGCCGAGCTGGAAGCCAAAGATCACGCCGCACACGATCAGCACCAGCGCAGACACACCCATCCAGCGCAGCGCGCTGCCCAGGAAGGTGAAGTCCTTGCCGCTGTACATGGCCACCAACGTCAGCCCCGCGAAGCCCACCAGCGTCGCCACGGCCGCGCTGCCGATGGCACCCGGCGCGGAGTACTCGGCGATCACCAGGAGCGGGACGAAGAAGATGGCCTCGGCCACCACGTAGCCGGCGAGCGCCGCGTACTGGCCCGCCTTCGACTCCGAGCGCGCGGCCATCCCGCTGAACAGCCACCCGGCCACCATCAGGCCGCCGATCACCAGCAGCCAGCTCACCCCGAGCATTGCCTGCGCCATCGGGTAGGCGAGGCCGGCGCGGAAGAAGAACGTCTCCACCGCCGCGAAGCCCAGGATGGCGACAAGGAGGTGCTTGTAGGTGCGCGAGATGAAGGTCTGACGCCGCGCGGCGTCGAGCCCGGATACCGCTGGAAACGGCGTGGTGAAATCGTTCATCTGGATGGGTCTCTCACGGAAGAATGAGGAAGCTGGCTCCGGCGGGAGCCCGGCGGCGGGTCCCAAAGGATAAACACGAACGGCGCGGCGCACAAGCGAAACGGGAGGCCGGCGCACCCGCGCCGGCCTCCCGCACACCCATCCGCCGGAGCCGCTCAGCCGTTCTCGCTGGCGCTCTCCATCAGCTCCTTGACGCGGGCGAGGAACTGGTCGCCGTCCGCGCCGTTGACCAGGCGGTGGTCGTAGCCGAGGGAGATGAAGCCGCGCTTGCGGGCGACGATCGCGTGGCTTCCGAACTCGTCCGTCACCACGGCCGGGCGCATCTCCACGCCGCCGACGCCCATGATGGCCACCTGCGGCTGGTTGATGATGGGGAAGCCGATGGTGGTGCCAAAGATTCCCGGGTTGGTGATGGTGAAGGTGCCGCCCTGGATCTCTTCCGGCTTGAGCTGGCGGTTGCGCGCGCGCGTCGCCAGGTCGTTGATGCGGCGCGCCAGCCCCACGAGCGACAGGTCGTCCGCGCCGCGCACCACGGGCACGATCAGCCCGTTCTCGATGGCCACGGCGATCCCCACGTTCACGTCGGCGCGGTAGATGACGTCCGTGCCGCTGATGGTGGCGTTGAGCTTGGGATGCTCGCGCAGCGCCTGCGCCACCGCCTTCGCGATGAAGTGCGTGTAGGTGACCTTGACCCCCGCCTCGGCCCAGGCGCGCTTCGACTTGGCGCGCACCTGGTCGATCCGCGAGTAGTCCACCTCGAAGTAAGAGTGCACGTGCGGCGAGATGCGCCGCGAGAGCACCATGTTCTGCGCGATGATCTGCGTGATGCGGCTCATCGGCTCCACGCGGTCGTTGGGCCCGGCGGTGACGGCCGGGTGCTCCACGCGCGTGTAGAACTCGTCCCATCCGAAGCCCTCGCCGTCCTCGCGCGGCGCGGCGGGGCGCTTGGGCGGCTGCTGGGCCGGCGCGGCGCCAGCGGTCGCGGGCTGCGCGCTGGGCGCGGCGACCGGAGCCGACGCCTTCTCCTCCACGAAGCGCAGTATGTCGTCCTTGGTGACGCGGCCCGCGCGCCCGGTGCCGGGAACGGCGCTGACCTCCACCCCGTGCTCCGCGGCGATCTTGCGGACGAGCGGCGTGCTCTTGCGGCGCAGGCGCTCCTCCGCCGTCTCGGGACCGCCGTCGTGGGCGGGCGCCATTGGAGCCGGGTCCTCGGAAGCCGAGCGGCCGTCCGCGGGAGCCCCCGCGCCGCCGCCCGTCTCCGGCTGGCCCACGGAGGACTCGGGGAGCGTGGTCGCCGTCTCGCCGGGGACGCCGGCCGCGGGCTCGCCCGCCGCGGCGGGCGCAGGGGCCGAAGCAGCGGCACCGGCGGCCGCGTTCACGTCCGTCTCGATGTACGCGACGATGGTCCCCACCTCCACGGTCTGGCCTTCCTGCACCACGACCTCGGTGAGGATGCCGGCCGCGGGGGACGGGATCTCGGCGTCCACCTTGTCGGTGGCGATCTCCATGATGGGCTCGTCGCGCTCCACCTTGTCGCCCACCTTCTTGAGCCACACCGACACGGTGCCCTCGGCGATGGACTCGCCCATCTGGGGCATCGGGACTTCGATACGGGCCATGGTTTAGATCCGGTACGGTGCAGGTTAGTAAGTGCCGAGTGGTGAAGTGCTAAGTGCTAAGTGCTGAACTGCAGGTCGGTTAGCACTTAGCACTTAGCACTTAGGACTAGTAGTTCGCCAGGTGCCGCGCCGCCTTCACGATGTCCTCCGTCTGCGGGAGGAAGTAGTCCTCCAGCGGCGGGGAGTACGGGATGGGGGCGTCGAGGGCCGTGACGCGCAGGATGGGCGCGTCCAGCCACTCGAAGGCCTTCTCGTTCACCCGCATCGCGATCTCGCCGGCGATGCCGCCGGTGCGGGTGTCCTCGTGGACGACCAGGAGGCGGTTCGTCTTCCTGACCGACTCCAGGATCGCGTCCTCGTCCAGCGGCAGGAGGGTGCGCAGGTCGATGATCTCCACCGACAGGCCGTCCTCCTTTTCCAGGATCTCGGCCGCTTCCTCGCTCTTGTGCACCATCGCAGCGTAGGTGACGATGGTGAGGTCCTTCCCCTCGCGGTGCGTGCGCGCCTTGCCGATGGGGACGATGTAGTCCTCCGCCGGGAGCACCTCGCGAAGCTGCGGGCGGCGGTACAGCCACTTGTGCTCGAAGAAGAGCACCGGGTCGTCGTCGCGGATGGCGGCCTTGATGAGGCCCTTGGCGTCGCGCGCGGTGGCCGGGTACACGATCTTGAGGCCCGGCGTGTGAAAGAAAGCAGCTTCCGGGTTCTGCGAGTGGAACGGGCCCCCGCGCACGTATCCGCCGGACGGGCCGCGGATGACGATGGGCTGCGGGCCGGAGCCCCGGTAGCGCGACGTGGCCACGTAGTTGGTGATCATGTCGTACGCGCACGAGATGAAGTCGATGAACTGCATCTCAATCACCGGGCGCATCCCCACGTGCGCCGCGCCGGCCGCCGCCCCCGTGAAGCCGATCTCGGAGATGGGGGTGTCGATCACGCGCGGGGCGCCGAAGTACTGCTGCATCCCCTCGGTGACCTTGAAGGCGCCGCCGTACGCCCCGATGTCCTCGCCCATCAGGAAGACGCGCTCGTCGCGCTCCATCTCTTCCCAGATCCCCTCGCGGATCGCCTCCAGCAGGGTGACGGGCTTGCCCTGCTCGGACATGCGGGCCGCTTCCGGCTTCTCGTTGACCACGGTCGACATCGAAGTGCTCAGGCCTGGGTGGGGTCGGCGGGGGTGTGGCGCGTCCAGGGGGCACGCACCGGCCCGTCCGCGTACACGTCGGTCAGCGCCTCCTCCGGCTCCGGGAGGGGCGACGTCTCGGCTTCGGCGATGGTGGCGTCCAGCTCCGCGTCGATCCGCTCGTCGATGGCACGCAGCTCGTCGGCCGTCGCCCAGCCGTTCTCCTTGAGCGCCACGATGTAGCGGTCGATCGGGTCGTTGGTCGCGGCCCAGCGGTCGATCTCGGCCGGGTCGACGTAGCTCTGGTTGTCGTGCTGCGCGTGGCCCTTGCGGCGGTACGTCATCACCTCGATGAGCGTGACCCCCTCGCCGGCGCGCGCGCGGTCCACGGCGCGTTTCGCGGCACCGTAGACGGCCAGCATGTCGTTGCCGTCTACCTTCTCCGCCGCCACGCCATAGCCGGGCGCCTTGTCGACGAACGACTTGGCGGCGGTCTGCAGGCGGGTGGGGGTGGTGTAGGCCCACTGGTTGTTCTCCACGATCACCACCAGCGGGCAGCGCTGCACGGCCGCGAAGTTGATCCCCTCGTGGAAGGCGCCGGTGGAGGTGGCGCCGTCGCCGATGTAGACCATCCCCACCCGGTCCTCGCCGCGCTGCTTGAAGGTGAGCGTCACCCCCGCCATCACCGGCACCAGGTCGCCCAGCGGCGAGATCTGCCCGATGAAGCCGCGCTGGTAGTCGGTGAAGTGGATGTTCAGCTCCTTGCCGCGCGCCGGCGAGTCGCCCTTGGCCATGTACTGCCGCACCACCTCGGCCGGCGTGGCGCCCACGGTGATCATGGAGCCCAGGTTGCGGATCAGCGGCGAGAGCATGTCGCCCGTACCGTCCGTGCGGCGCCGCAGCGCGAACGCCGATGCCACCGACTCGCCCTCCTGCCCCAGCGAGCGGAAGAGCCCCCCCACCACCTTGCTCTGCCGGAAGAGGTTCTCGAGCTTCTCCTCCAGCGAGCGGGTGAGCCGCACCAGCCGGTACATCTCCAGGAGCTGCTCGCGTGTGAGCCCGTGCGGGATCGCGGCGGCGGGGGGCGACTTGGTCTTGCTTGCCATGAATGCCAAAGTTCCAACAGCATTTCACACGGAGACCGCGGAGAAGAACGGAAAGCCGCAGAAAACCCCTCTGCCGTTCTTCCTCTGTGTCTCTGTGTCTCTGTGTGAAACCGCTGTTACAAGGATGCGGTTCGAAGCACGACAACTTGGCGCGCGCCCCCCGGCGCCGTCAACCCAAAGCAAAGCGGCGGAAGCCCGGGCCTCCGCCGCTCCGTTTTCATGCGCGCGCGCCGCTCAGCCCGGTCCGGGGATGGTGCGCTCGGTCGGCTGCGGCCTGGGCGTGCCGCCCGGAGGCGTGAGCGTGCGCCCGTTCGGATCGAACTTCCACACTCGTCCCGCGCGGATCCGCTCGCCCCAGGTGGGGATGGGGTCGAAGGGGTGCCCGTGCTTCCGGTCCAGGTAGAAGTTGGCGATCTTGGACGCCAGCGGCGCCGCCGCGTCGCCGTGCAGGCCGAACTCCACGATGGTCGCCACCACGATCTCCGGCTCCTTGCCGGGCACGCCCGCGAAGCCCACGAACCAGCCGTGGTCCGGATTCGGCTTGTTCTGCGCCGTCCCCGTCTTGCCGTAGAGCTTGTAGCGCTCCAGCGAGCTCTGCACCGCCGTGCCGTCCTCCTCCGTCACCAGCTGCAGCCCGCTCCAGATTGACTCCAGCCCCTTGGTGTCCAGCCGCAGGTCGATCGACTGGCGCTTCGAGTTCTCGTCGTTGACCACCAGGTGCGGGGCGATGCCGGTGCCGTTGCCCGCCATGGCGGCGTAGAATTGCGCCATGTTGATGACCGTCTGCGAGTTGGCGCCCTGCCCGATGGCGAAGCTCATGATCTCCGACGGCGCCACGTGCCCCTGCCGCCTGCGCAGGGCCGCCACGCTGCGCGGGAAGATGGGCCGCACCTCTCCCGGAATGTCGATCCCGGTCTTGCGGTTGAAGCCCATCCGCGTCCCTTCCGCCAGTAGCGTCTCCAGCCCCATGCGGATGCCGAGCTGGTAGAAGTACACGTTGCAGCTCTTCTCGATGGCGTGCGCCAGGTCCAGGTTTCCGTGGCCGCGGGCGTAGTGGCATCGGGCGTAGCGCCCCATGTACGCCATGCCGCCCGTGCACGCGATGGGCATGTGCGTGGTGCCCGTCACCAGCCCGCGCTGCACCCCCATCACCGCCGTCGCCAGCTTCCAGGTGGATGCGGGCGGGTAGATGGCGTTGATGGCGCGGTTGAGGAGCGGCTTGCGCGGGTCGGTGTTCAGCTCCTTCCACAGCACCGGCGGAATGCGCCCCACGAAGGAGTTCGGGTCGTACGTCGGGTTGCTGTACAGCGCCAGGATCTCGCCGGTCGACGGCACCATCGCCACCACGGCGCCGTTCATGGTGTCCGGGAAGATCTCGTGCACGTACTGCTGCAGCGCCAGGTCGATGGTAAGCTTGAGCTGCCCGCCCGGCTTGGGCGCCAGCGCGCCGACGGACGAAGTGGGGTTCACCACGCGCCCCTTGGCGTCCACCTCCACGTAGCGCGCGCCGTCCTCGCCGGTGAGCTGAAGCTCGTACTGCTTCTCCATCCCCGCCTGGCCGATCAGCCGCCCCTGCCGGTAGCCGGCCTCCTTGTACTCGGGAAGCTCCAGCTGCTCCTTGGTGATCTCGGTCACGTAGCCGATCATGTGGCCGATGGCCGGCCCAGCCGGGTAGTAGCGCTGCGGCCGCTCCACCACCAGGAGGTTAGGGAACGCGGCGCGGCGCTCCTCGATGGCGGCGGCCTGCGAGTACGTGGCGCGGTTGGTGATCTCCAGCAGGTCGTGCGGGCGCCCGTTGCGCCTCCGCATCATATCCTCCACGTCCGCCTCCGCGAGGCCCAGAAAGGGCATCAGGTCGCGGAGCGTGGTGCGGATGACGCTGGAGTCGCCCGGGAGGACGGCGACGGAGTAGGCGGTCAGGCTGGTGGCCACCACCTCGCCGTTGCGGTCCACGATGGTGCCGCGCGGCGCGGGGATCACGATGGGCCGCAGCCGGTTCTCCTCCGCGCGGATGGCGAACTGCTTTCCGCTCACCACCTGCGTCTGGAAGAACGCGGTGAGCAGGATGCTCAGCACGAACGTCACGGTGAACACGGCCGACAGCGTACGCCGCTGGCGCCCGTCCGTCTGGATCAGCTTCATGGTTGCACTCGGGGTGATCGAGGTGCCGTCTGGCCCGCTCCGGATGCTGCGCGGATGGGGCGGTCCGGCGAGTAATACACCGCATGATCCCGCAAGCTTCGCGCCCGCTCCACCAGCCTGCCGCGTCCGCGCACGACCTCACCGCGCAGCCGCTCCACCACCGCGAACGCCGCGCCGAAGCCCCCCGGCGGCGGCGGCACGGGCGCGTCCTCCTCGTGCCCCGGCGGCCCCCACGCCTCCGCCGCCCAGCGCAGCACCGGATCGCGGGATGGAATGCGTCGCACCGCCTCCCCTCGCCTCGGCCGCGTCTCGCCGTGCAGGAGCAGCAGCGCGGTGCACAGCCGCACCACGTCGTCGCGCACCCGCCGCGCCGCGCCCTCGACGTCGCCCACGCGGAGGAGCGCGGGGACTTCAGCGCCGCCCTCGGCCACACGGTCCAGGAGGCACCCGGTGCACCACACGGCGTCCTCGCGGGTGAACGGAAGGTGGAGCGGCGCGCCGCCCTCCGGCCAGAGCGGGATGCCGTCGTCCAGCGCGTCCACCAGCATCGGCGTGCGGCGCCCGCGCTCCAGGTCCGGCAGCGACACGGACCACACCGTCACCGGCACCCCGCTCCGCTCCGCCACCTCCTCCGCGATGTCCTCCGCCTCCCCCGCCTGCGGCTCCCTGTCCGGCGGCAGCCGCTTGAACACCAGCAGCAGATCGACGTCGGAATCCGGCCGCGCCTCCCTCCTCGCCCGCGATCCGAAGAGGAAGACGCGCCACAGCTCCGCATCGACCTCCCCCCTCACCCGCCGCACCACCTCCCGCGCCGCGGCCAACTGGCGCGGCGTCAGGAATGCGCGGATGTCCGGGTAGGGTGTCATTGCGGGGGTAGGTGGGGCAAGGAGCGGGCCTGTAAGATGGGCGAGTGAACTCGCTGCAACAACAGCACAAAGTCCGCCTTCGCGGACTCGGCGCGAAGATCCGCCCTCTCCTCCGCCCTTCGCACCGCCACCCGTAGGGGCAGACCTGCGTGTCTGCCCTCCCCCGCCACGCCTCGACCTCCGCCATTCGCCCCGATCCGTCGGCGCGATTTCACCGCCCCCCGTCACCCCGACCCGTAGGGGCGCGATTTATCGCGCCCGTGCCCCGCGTTGCGCCGCCCCACATCGACCACACCAACCCCTTCTTGTAGGGGCAGCCCCGCGTGGCTGCCCGTGCCCTGCGCATGTGCCGCGGTCCGGCCACGGGCACGCACCTATGCAGCATGGTATGCGGAACGGCGGCGCCTCGCGAGAGTACCGAACGCATCACCCTCACCAGCATCGTTGTGGAAGCTGAATCGATGATCGTCACCTCGCAGACACCCGCGCTGGAACCCATGCTCGACCTGCTCCGCGGCCGGCGCATCGTGGTGCTGGCGGGGGCGGGGTGCAGCACGGAATCCGGCATCCCCGACTACCGGAGCCCGGAGAACATCCAGCGCACCCGCACCCCCATCCAGTACCAGGAGTTCGTGCGCAGTGAGGCGGCGCGCGTGCGCTACTGGGCGCGCAGCACGGCCGGCTGGGCCCGCATCGCCTCCGCGCGGCCGAACGCGGCGCACCACGCGCTGGCGCGGCTGGAAGAGGGCGGCCTCGTGCGCGGGATCATCACCCAGAACGTGGACGGGCTCCACCAGGAAGCCGGCAGCCGGCGCGTGGTGGAGCTGCACGGCTCGCTGGCGTGGGTGCGCTGCCTGTCGTGCGGCCGCGTCACCCCGCGCGACGAGCACCAGGAGCGGCTTCGGTCGCTGAACGGGGAGTGGATGGACCGGCTGCGCGGAATCGAGGTGGCGCCCGATGGCGACGCGGATCTTTCCGCATCGGTGGTGGAGAGCTTCCGCGTTCCCGCGTGCGAGGCGTGCGGCGGCGTGGTGAAGCCGGATGTCGTCTTCTTTGGCGAGAACGTCCCTGCGGAGCGCGTGCAGGACGCATGGAGCCTCTTCGAAGAGGGCGACGTCCTCCTGGTGGCCGGTTCGTCGCTCACCGTCTACTCCGGGCGCCGCTTCATCTACCGCGCCGAGAAGGAGGGCGTCCCCATCGCCATCATCAACATCGGTCCCACCCGCGCCGATGACCTCGCCGCCGCCAAGGTGGAGGGGAGGCTCGGGAGCGTGCTTCCCGGCATCGCGGACGCGCTGGTGCTTGCTAGCTAGTAAGCTGTCGATCACTGCGCCGCGTATTTAGTGCCACTTGCGAGCGCGCTGGCAAAGCGCAAAACTTCGAAAGACGTCTGCCATTTCAGTCACACGCTGGCCTCTACCCCTGGGGCAATCCACATGGCGAAAACCGCTGTTGCCGCAATCGACCAGCTGTTGCGGGATTCGATAAACCTCGACCAAGCAGTCGTCAAAAGAGCACGGGATAGCCGGGATTGGCTGCTCCGGCAGATCAGCGGCTGGCCAGAGGACGGCGCCGAGTTCCCGGCCCTGTACCCTCAGATAAATCTTCATTACGGTTCCTTCACGCGCCGCACGAAGATCAAGGAATTGGACGATATCGATTTGATGATCGGGTTGAAGGGTTTAGGAACTACCTACACGACCGAACCTGACGGCACAGTAAAGTTGAAAGTGCCCGAAGAGATCGCTTTGAGGCGCCTTTGCCATGACGGAACGGACGAGCTCAATTCCCGCAGGGTGATCAACGAATTCGTAGCACGATTAAAAGAAATCCCGCAGTACCAGAAGGCCGAGATCAAGCGGAACGAGGTCGCAGCCGTTCTGAGCTTGTCCTCCTATCCTTGGGCCTTCGACATCGTACCGAGCTTCATCACAGCCACCGAGTTAGATGGACGAACGTACTACGTAATCCCGAATGGAAAGGGGCACTGGATGAAGACGGATCCTCGAATTGACAACGAACGAGTGGAATCCATCAACGCGCGGTACGCTGGACATCTGTGGAACGTGATACGCCTAACCAAGTTCTGGAACCAACGTCCGAGTGTGAAAACGGTGCCTCCATACCTTCTTGAATGCCTGGTCCTGGATCTCTACGATCAATCGTCGTACCAGGTCACGGCACGCCCTGAAAGCGAAGTCGCGCGAGTGCTGAGACAGATCTCCCATTCGATTCTGACGGACGTTGCGGACCCGAAAGGCATTCAGCAGAACATCAACAAGCTGAATTGGGAAGACAGGACAGCAGTTTCAGCGAAGGCGTCGAGCCACGCGGCGTCCGCTGCGGCTGCGCTCGACGCGCAAGCGCGGGGAGAGGAGCGCGCAGCGATCAATCACTGGAAAGATGTATTCGGAACTGATCTTCCCGCGTTCGGGTGAACGAACTAACCATGCTCGACTTACGATCCATAAACCAGAACCGCTTTACGCGAGCGAAGCGCCTCTGGACGGTGGCTAATTCGTGCAGAGTGGCAGCGTTTCTCGTCGGTGCAATCGCGGCACTCCTTCCGCGACCACCTCTCTACATCGCATGTGTCGTATTTGCGTTCGCCGTGGCAGCGGAACTGTTCCAGTGGCGTTCAGATGTCGAAAAGAGCGGATCGGAAGCGCTGCTGCGGAAGCTGGACCTGTGCAGGTCGTTCAATATGGAGATCACCGAGGCGGACAAGCGAGACATTGTGTGGGAGCTGCCGAGGGCACTTCGCAAGCGGTTCACCGAATCGCAGGTTCCGGATACGTACTTCACAAGTTCAGAACCTTCTGGTCCTCGCAAGGCGATCGAAAACCTCGTCGAATCTGCCTGGTACACGCGGCAACAGTCGAAGCTGATGCTCCGGGTGTGGATCGGCCTTATCTGCGTTGCGGTGGTTTTCGCATTCACAGCCCTGATCGTCGCGTCGATCGAGGTTTCCTCAGTCACCGCCCGAGCCAGCATCGGCAAGGTGGTCACAGCATGGCTGCTGCTGATCTTCTCTCTTGGGGCGATCCGACACCCCTGGAACTATTACAAGCTCTTGGAGCGAAGTGAGCGTTCGTACACAACCGGCAGTCATCTGCTGCGAGGCGAAGTCACGGAGGCTGACGCAATCAAACAGTGGTATGAGTACCAGATTGGCCGCGCATCATCGCCTTTGCTTCCCGACTGGCTGTGGAAGCGCAACCAAGCCGATCTGAACGACGCCTGGCGGCTCACATCCAGCACGTGAGCCAATCGTGTGTCATCGCTCACCAAGGACTGATGAACACACGTCATGTGCGGGCGGAGCTCGGAAGCCGCCGAGCGCCCGTTCCACATCCGCGGCGACATCGAGAAGCTCCATGTCGCGCCAGCGGCGGGCGACCATCTGGAAGCCGACCGGCACTCTCTCCTCGTCCAGGCCGGCGGGGATGGAGACGACGGGTGCGCCCAGCACTCCGATGGCGCAGCAGTGCGCGCCGTTCGAAAGGGAGTACGCAACCTTCTGCCTGTTGACGCGGATGCGCGCGCCGATCCGGCGGTGGGTGAACGCGGCGGTCGCGGCGGCGGGAAGGAGCCACGCGTCGTACGACGAGAGGAACGCCTCCGCGGCGCCGATCAGCCGGTCGCGCCGCTCCAGCGCCTTCGCGTATGAGCGCATGCCGCCGCCGAGGCCCGCGACGTAGCCGCGGCTCCACGCGCTCCGGCCATAGCGCGGGCCGAGGATGGCGCGCCACATCACCCGCAGCGGCGCGGGCATGGCTCCGCCGACCTCCGCGCCAAGGATGCGGCCCCACACGTCCAGCGCCTCCTTGAAATCGAAGCCCGGCGGGTCGCGCTCATCGACCGTGTGCCCCGCCTCGCGCAGCCGTGCCGCGGCGCCCTGGATGACACGCCGCACGCCGTCGTCGAGCGGAAAGGGGCCGAAGCTCAGCGCGAACCGGCGTGGCGCGTGGGAATCAGGCGACATAGGAGGCGGAGGAGGCACCTCCCAGTCGTGACCATCCGGTCCCTCGATCAGCGGCAGCACGAGCGACAGGTCGGCGACGGTGCGGGCGATGGGGCCGTAGCAGACGATGCGGCGGAAGGGGCGCAGCATCCCGGGGATGACGGAGTGCCCCGTCGCCGGCACGCGGTTCTCCGTCGGCTTGAGGGCGAAGACGCCGCAGAAGTGGGCCGGCACGCGGATGGACCCCGCCGCATCGCTGCCAATGTCGAGCGGCGAGAGGCCCGCCGCCAACGCCGCCGCCGCGCCGCCGGAGCTGCCGCCGGGGGTGCGCGCGAGGTCCCACGGGTTGGATGTGCGGCCGAAGAAGGGGCTGACGCACTGCCAGTCGTGCGCGCCCTCGGGCACGTTGGTGTGCCCCAGCACGATGGCGCCCGCCGCGACGAGGCGCTCGACCACGGTGGCGTTGCGCGCCGGCACGTTGCGCCCGCTCAGGCGATGGCCGTAGGTGGTGCGCAGGCCGGCGACGTCAAAGGTGTCCTTGATGGTGACCGGCAGGCCGTGCAGCGGACCCCACGGTTCGCCGCGGCCGAGCGCGGCATCCGCCTCGCGCGCACGCTCCCGAGCCCGATCCGCGTCGAGCGAGACCACCGCGTTCAGGCGGCCGTTGAGCCGCGCGATCCGCTCCAGGTGCGCGGCGACGGCGTCGCGCGAGCTGAGCGTGCCCGCTGCGATGTCGGCCGCGAGCCGGTGCGCGGGGAAGAAGCAGAGATCCTCGCGCGCCTCCATCAGCCGTCGAGGTAGCGGCGGACAATGCGGCTGGTGTGGACGCGCGCACCCAGTCGGTGGAGCGTCTGGTACAGCCCGGCCTCCGCGCGCGCCAAAAAGGCGTACTCGGGAAGCGCGCCCTTTGCCCGCGTCACGCGCAGCGAGTGCGTGGTGTAGTCGCGCAGGGCGCCGGGATCGGAGAAGTCGAACGGCTCTTCGTCGCGCTCGACCTCGGGCGGGTACACGCGCCCGTAGAAGCGCTCCGCGAACTGCACCAGCGCCCGCGTGGTCGCCACGCCGATCCGCTTGCCGTACAGCGAGTAGCGCTCCTCCAGAAGGCGGCGGAAGTCCTCCGCACCGCGCGGGCCGGGATACAGGAAGATCTTGCGGAGGTTCTCCACGAACTTCGGCGGCACGTACTTCACGCACCCGAAGTCGACCAGCCCGATCGATCCGTCGTGGCGGAAGAGGTAGTTGCCCCAGTGCGGATCGGCGTGGAAGGCCTGCATGTGGAGGAGCTGGAAGTAGTACAGCTCCAGCAGGTTGGCGCCGATGCGGTCGCGCAGCTCCTGGGGCGGATCCGTGGCGAGGAGCGTGTCCAGGTGCTCGCCTTCGAGGCGCGACATCGTCAGCACGCGCCCGCTGGAGTACTCGCGGTGCACCCGCGGCGCGCGCACGAAGCCGAGCGGCTCCAGCCCCGTGCGAAAGAAGTCGATGTTCTCCGCCTCGCGCTCGTAGTCCGTCTCGGCGACGATCTGCGTCTGCAGCTCGTCCAGCAGCTCGCGGGTTACGTACTTCGAGAGCTGGGCGGGGAGGGCGATGGTGCGCAGCAGCTTGAAGTCGCTGGCGATTGCGTCGGCGATCCCCGGATACTGGATCTTGACGGCCACCTCATCGCCCTCGTGCGTGACCGCGTCGTGCACCTGGCCGAGCGACGCGGCCGCGAACGGCTTCGGGTCGAATTTGGCGAAGAGCTGCTCCGGGTTGCTTCCCATGCTGGACCGGAACTGCGCGCGCACGAGCGAGGGGTGCATCCCGGGCGCCTCCATCTGCAGCCGGCCCAGCTCTTCGATCATCTCTTCCGGCAGCAGATCGGTCTGCAGGCTCAGCATCTGGCCCAGCTTCATCGCCGGCCCGCGCAGCGCCAGCAGGCCGCCGGTCACCTGCCGCGCGGCCTGAGCATGGGTCGCGCGCAGCTTGTCGTCGCGCGCCTCCTCGCCCAGAAAGAGCCGCTGCACCATGTAGCCGATGTAGCTGCCGCTCACCCCCGCGCTCATGGCGGCCATGCGCAGCGCCCGTCTCGCCGCGCCGTCGTCGGTACGCATCAGAGCCCTCCTTCGCGCAGAAACGTCGTCCCGAAGCGCAGCGAGCGGTCGAGGAAGGCTAGCGTGTTCTGCTTGCCGGCCGATGCGTCGTGCAGCCAGTAGAGCAGCACGCCCAGGTAGAAGATCCAGAACGCCTGCGGCGCGATCCAGCTCAGCTCGCGCGCGCGGCGCTTGGGGAGCGACTCCTCGATCAGGTCCTGCACGAAGTCCAGGTAGCGCGCCCGCAGCTCCAGCGCGCGCGGGCTCAGCGCCAGCTTCGACGACGGCCGCAGCGCGCGCACGAACGCCGCGCCGATGAAGCCTTCGTACGGCGCCAGGAACTCGATCTGGCTGTGGATCAGCGCAAAGAGCTTCTCCTCCAGCTTCGCGTCCTTCAGCGACTCGTCGGCGCGGACGGCCGCGATGGCGTGGTCCACTTCCGTCTTGAAGAAGTGGAGCGCGATGTCGTCCTTGGTTTCGAAGTAGTTGAACACCGTCCCCTCGGCGACGCCCGCGCGCGTGGCGATCTCGCGCGTCGTGGTCGCTTCGAAGCCCTTGCTCTCAAAAAGCTGCAGCGCCGCGGTTACGATGCTCTCGCGCGTCGCTTCCTTGTTGCGCGCGCGCCGGCCGGGGGTCCTGAGCGAGGCCTTTTTCTTTGCCGCGGGAGTGCGTGGTTCCGCCATCGGTACCCGTCCTGTTGCGGGGGTGACGCACAAAGATGAGTGCGCTCACGAACAATTGTGAGTGCACTCATGTTTTGTCAAGGAAGGTCGATCGGAAGGCGATTGGCGGCGGTTCCGCGAACACGGACATGAGTGTGTGGCGGCGTTATGGGGTGCGGGATGATGGGTTCGGTGCGGCGGAAGGCACGGGCAGCCACGTGGGGCGGCCCCTACAGGGTTGGGGTGCGCGGGGGCGAGGATTTGGGCAGGGATGAGGGTGGGCAGACACGTAGGTCTGCCCCTACGGCGTCGGTGCGGGGGGCAGGGGTTGGGGCGGGTGGGCGGCGACATCCGGGTGGTGATCCGCGGGTAGTTGATTCGCGGTGTAGTACATGCGTGCTGTTCTTTCCACGATAACCTTTCGGATACAGGAGCCAGATCGTGCAGCCCCCGCTCACCGACGTCGAAGTGCGCATTCTCGGGTCGCTCCTGGAGAAGGAGGTCACGACGCCGGACAATTATCCGCTGTCGCTGAACGCGCTGCTGGCGGCGTGCAACCAGACGACCAGCCGTGAGCCGATCATGCGGCTCGACGAGGACACGGTCGTTCCCGCGACGGTCGCGCTGCGGCGGCGCGGGCTGTTGCGGCAGATCCAGCCGGCGGGCTCGCGGGTGACCAAGTACGAGCACCTGCTGCGGGAGGAGATGGAGCTCGGCAGGCGGGAGCTGGCGGTGCTGGGCGTGCTCATGCTTCGCGGCGCGCAGACGCCGGGCGAGCTGTACGCGCGCACCGCCCGCCTGGAGCCGTTCGCGGATCTCGCCGACCTGGAGGGGGTGCTGGAGTCGCTGATCGCCCGCCAGCCGGAGCCACTCGCCGCACGCCTTCCCCGGCGCGCGGGGCAGAAGGAGGTCCGCTTCGCGCACCTGATGAGCGGCGAGCCGGCCGACACGACCGCCGACGATCCGCCCGTTGCCACCCGCCGCGCCGCCGCGGATGACGACCGCGTCGCAACGCTGGAGCGGACGGTGGAGGAGCTGCGGGCAGAGGTCGCGGAGCTGCGCGCCCAGCTCGAAGCGTTCCGCGCGCAGTTCCAGTAGCGGGCTCCGCTGGGCGCGCATCTCACCCCACGTTTCCGGTAACTGACGCAATATGATGGCGTGCGGGAGCTTACACCGCCGCCGCTGTTGACTCCGCTGGCGTAGTGTGAGACAATTCCCGATTCGGTGACGGCGCGAATCCGCCGTTCCTCGCTCTTTTGTCCACTCGCCAGGCCGTCGTTTACCGCATTGGGTGACGTACAGATGCCTCAGCCCCTAACGCGCCTACTGTCGAACGTGCCGTTGAAGCGCTGGCACCTTGTGGTGCCGGTCGTCGTCATCGTCCTGGGGGCGGTGGTGGTGGAGGCTCGTGGCGGTCTCTCGCGCGGCCCGGTGCTGAGCGAGCTCGCGGCCGCCCGGCCGGCGCGCACAGGTTCGCCGCTGTTCTCCATCCCCGTCGAATACCGCTCGTGCTCCGTGCTCAGGCCGGGGGCGGGCGAAACGGTGCCGCGCGAGTCGTGCGGGGCAGACGCGGGGCGGCTGGGGGGATTCGAGGCGGTGGCGGTCGCGGGGGAAAGCTCCGACCCGGACTCGCTCCAGGCATCGGCGCTCCTGGCCCTCATCGGCGACGACGAGACGGAGAAGGCGGCCGACGCGGCGATCACCCGGCTGACGAGGGCGCTGCGGCTCACCAGCCGGCGGGTGTCGGTGCTGGTCGACCTCTCGGGCGCGCACCTCGTCCGCGCGCAGCGCACCCAGAACGCCCGCGACCTGGTGGAGGGGCTGAACTACGCCCTGGAGGCGGTGGAGGGCGAGCCCCGGAACCGCGCCGCGCGGTTCAACGCCGCGCTCGCGCTGCAGACGCTCGGGCTGGACGAGCAGGCAGGGATCGCCTGGACGGAGTACCTGCGCATCGACGGGAAGAGCCGGTGGGCGGACGAGGCGAGGGAGCGGCGCCGCTCCCTCGAGCACCGCCCCATTCCCGAGCCGCCCCGCCCCGGAGCTCCCGAGGCGGAGGTGCGGGCGTTCGCCGCGGCGCACCCCCAGGAGGCGCGCCTTTACGGGTGGGACTCGGTGCTGGGCGACTGGGGCCTGGCGTACGAATCCGGCGAGGCGGCGCGCGCCGCGCAGCTGCTCGATCTGGCGGAGCGGCTGGGGAAGGCGCTGGAGGCGCGGCGGGGTGACGCCTCGCTCGGGGACGCGGTGCGCTCCATCCGCGCGGCCAGCGCCGACCCTGCGGCCACGCGCGCACTCGCCCGGGCACACCGGGCGTACGCGGCGGGGCAGCGCCTGTACCAGAGCGCCGAGCACGTCGCCGCGCGAGACTCGTTCGCCAGCATCGTGAACGCGCGGCCGCCCTCGCCCGTGCTCGCGATCTCGGCCGAAGTGTTCCGGGGCGCCGGAGAGGTGTACGCGCGCAGATACGGCAGGGCTGAGTCCGTGTTCACTGAGATCCTCCCCCGCATAGATCCCGTCCGGTATCCCGCCCTGGCCGCGCGCGCACTGTGGATGCGCGCCACGGGACTGCTCCGCGGTGGCCATCCAGCCCGCGCGCGTGCCCCCTTTCAGGCCTCCGCCCGGCTGTTCGAGAGCGCGGGAGAAAGGGAGTTCATGGGAGCGATGTGGGCGATGGGAGGCGAAGCCGCCTACCGCAATCGCGACACGCTCGCCGCCTACGGCTCCATGCACCGGGGGCTGAGGGCCCTGCGCGGCTACCGCTCGTCCGTGTGGCTGCACAACGCGCTGTTCACGCTGGCGAACTGCGCCGCCACGGATCAGTTGCACCGCGCCGCGTCCGTCATCCAGGACGAGGACTTCGCCGTGGCGATGCGGGACCGCCGCCCGGCGGTGGTCGTGGAGGCCCTCCTCGGCCGCGCCCGCATCCGCTCGGTACAGCGGCGATCGCCGGAGGCGGCACGCGACCTGGAGCTCGCCGCGTCGTCCGTCGCGGAGCTCCCCGCCGGGGCGGCGCGCGTGTGGCTCGCGGGAACGGTGCACTTCTCCCGCCCGCTGGTGACGCCCGGCACGGCCTCCATGGCGGAGATGGACTCGGCGGTGGCGTTCTTCAGCCAGGGGAGGAACACGGCCTGGTTCCTCCCCGCCCTGTTTCAGCGAGCCGACGCGCGGCTCGCGCGGGGAGAGCTGGCCGGCGCCACGGACGATCTGCGCGCGGCCGCGGCCCACATCCGCGGCCTCTCGCAGAGCCTGGACGCTCCGCTGCGTGCCGCGGCGATGGAGCAGGCGCGCAGCCGGTTCGACCAGCTGGCGATGCTGCAGCTGCGCGCGGGCGACACAATCGCCGCGCTGCAGGCGGTGGAGCGCGGGCGCGTCTCGTTCGCGCCGGGCTACGCGGCATCCGCGGTGGGGGACGGCCCTCCCGCGGCCGCGCAGGGGCACGTGGCGGTGGAGTACGCCCTGATCGGCGACACGCTGCTCACCTGGACGGTGCGCGGAAGCCACGTGCGCCTGCTGCGCCAGACCGTCCGGCGCAGCCACGTCCTCGCCACCATCGAGCGGAGCGTGGGCGCGCTGGAGTCGCCCGCGCGAGCGGCACTCGCCCGGCCGGACCTCGCGCGGCTCTATCAGCTGCTGGTGCGGCCCGTGGAGGATCGACTGCAGCCGGCCGGGACGCCGCTCGTGATCGTGGTGGACGGCGAGATCGCGGGCGTCCCCTTCAGCGCACTCGTGGACCAAAGGCGCAACCGCTACCTGGTGCAGGACCATCCGACACGCTTCGCGGGCACCCTGGCCGAAGCGGCGCGGCCCGCACCGCCCACCAACCGATCGGCACCCGCGCTGCTCGTAGCCGACCCCGCGTTCGACCCAGCGCAGTACCCCGCACTCGACAGGCTTCACGGCGCCCGTGCGGAGGCGGACTCGCTCCGCGCGCTGTACCGGGCCAACGTGGTGCTACAGGGCCCGGCCGCCACGCGCGACGCCCTGCGCGGCCGCGCGCCGGGGGCCAGCGTCATCCACTACGCGGGCCATGCGGTGTTCGACGACGCGCGGCCGGAGCGGTCGGCGCTGGTGCTGGCAGGAGCGGACACTACCGGGCGCCTGACCGCGGAGGCCGTGAACGCGCTCCAGCTCCGCGGTGTTCGCTTGGTGGTGCTGGCGGCATGCCGCACGGTGCGCGCGCGTGAGGGGCGGTCAGGCGGGCTGGCGGGATTCTCCGGCGCGCTGATGGCAGCGGGCGCGGGCGGCGTGGTGGGTAGCCTGTGGGACGTGAACGACCGACTGACGCAGCCGCTGATGCTGGCCTTCCATCGCGCGTACCGCCGCTCGGGCGATCCGGCCGCGGCGCTGCGCGAGGCCCAGCTGGAGATGCTCCGCTCGCGCGATCCCGACCGGCGCTCCCCGGCTGCGTGGGCGGGGTTCCGGTACATCGGCGGCTGAGGCACGAAAAAGCATCACACAGAGACGCAGAGGGGCAAGGAGAGAACGGAAGAGGGTTTCCGTGGCTCTCTGTTGCCGCCGTGTTCTCTGTGTGATGCTTTTTCTGTTTTACTCGGTCGCGAGCTCGCGGGCCAGCGCGTCGAGCGCGGGGGCGAGCGCCTCCCAGCGCGGAGGATCGGCGGAGAGGTGGAGCCGCACCTGCTTCAATGCAGCGTCGGCGGACGGATCGGCCTGGGTGAGGCGCCCGGCGCGGTCGAGGATCCGCCGCGTCGAACGGTCGCGGAAGAAGGCGGCGTCCCTCCGCGCGGCGGCAAGGCCGGCGGCTTCGGTCCAGGCTCCCAGTCGTAGCACGTCGCGGTCCAGCCGGTCCTCGATCCGCTTCGTGGCCTCGCCGATCAGGGGACGCAGGCGCTCGGGGCTTCCGCCAGCGCTGTCGGTGATCTTGCGTGGGGCGCCGGCGCGGCCGCCCTGGGGGTCGAAGCGGGCGGCGAGCTGGGCGGCGAGCACGCGCGTCGCGGCCGCGTCGCGCGCCTGCACCGCCACCGAGAGGTCCACCAGCATCGCGCCGGCACGCGCGGAGCTCGCCCGCCGCGCGCCGGGCGTGAGGGCGCGGCCGGGGTCGTCTCCGCGGGCGGAGGTCCACGGGCGCCGCTCGGTCCATCCCGCGGGGAGGCCCTCGGCGCCGTGCTCCAGCCGCGCGGCGATGCGCACCGGCTCGCCGGCGGCGCGGTCCTGCAGCGCACGGCCGCTGAACAGCGCGATCCCCGCCAGCACCGCCGCCGCCGCGAGCCACTGCAAGACGGGCGCGCGTCGGCGGAGCTCGCGAGCGGGCTCGGCTCGGCGCGTGTCAAGGGGGATCACCGCCGTCTCGCGAGAGTCGGGTTCCTCCACGGAAGCAGCCGCGGCGGCGTCCTCCTCTTCCAGCTGGCGCAGGATGGCCGCAGCGCCAACGGCAACCTCGCGGTCCTCGTCGCTCCCGGCGAGGTGGACCAGCATGTCCTCGCGGCTACGCGCGTCCATGCGGCCGTCCAGGAAGGCGGCTACCCGCTTGTTTCGGCTCTCGTGATCGCTCACCGGCAACCTCCTGCCAGGGGCTCTCGACGCCCGCGCTTTTGCGTGCTCATGATTCGTCGTCGTCATTAAGGAAGCCGCGCACGTCGTCCCGGCGCAACCCGGCGCTCTCCAGGAGCTGGAGCAGGCGGGCGAGAAGGCGCGGTGCGCGACGGTAGAGCGGTTTCTGATCCAGGCGCAGGGTACGCGCCACGTCTGCCAGGGTGTTTCCATCGGCGTAGCGCAGCTTCACGATCATCCGCTCTTCCGGATCGAGCTGTCCCATGGCCGCGTCGAGCGCACGCACGATCTCCACGCGCCGGCTGTCAGCTTCGGCCTCCATCACCCGGTCATCCGCCCGTGAGTCATCTTGCCCTTCGAGCCCCGTCACCGGCTCCTGAACCTCGGGACGCAACGGCGTGCGCGCTGGTAACTGGCCGAAAAGGCGCGCAAGCTCGGCATCGGAAAGGGTGGTGCGCCCCTCTGTGCGCAGCTTCTCCCCCGCCTGCAGCAGCGTGAACCCTTCCCGGTGCACGAGCCTCTCCAGCTCGTCGGCGGGCGGCCCCAGCCGCTGGGCAGCCATCGAACCGCGCCAGCGTCCGCCCACCTCGCGCTGGAAGTTGACGAGCAGGCGCGCGATCACGGTCGAAAGGTATGTCTTGAATTCGGAGCCGCCGTCGAAGCCGCGCACGATACCATAGTCGTCCTCGATCAGCGCCATTCGCACCCTTCCCGCGAAATCTTCGGCGTCGGCGCCGTGGATCCCCTTTCTGACGCAGGCGATCGCGGCGGCTCTGTCGATCCACGTCAGGTGCTCGAGGAAGAGTGCCCTGGCGGCTTCGACGGTATCGGGCTCAAGCATGTGCGGCCCCACAAATGGTTCCCCAAGCACCGCGGGTGGGAAACGCTGGAAACGCGTCCGACGAATGGGAGGCACCCGGAAGACAGCCGGGGCCCGTGCCAGGCGGAACGGAACGACCACCCACAGACGGGGCCGCAACGACGATGGCGTTCACACTACGAATCACCTTCTCGGGACTCTGCCTCTTCGTGCCCGAGCCCGCCGCCAGCGGAACCGGCGGCCGCATGCACGTGCTGATGCCTGGCATGTCCGGCCACCACCACCATGGCGAGGACCGGCACGTGGCGGCGCTGGCGTACGACACCGGGCACCTGGCGCCGGGCGGCACGCCCACCGGCCTCACCGCCATGGCCCCGCTCACTGGCCGGCAGCTGATTCCCGTGGCCGGCGAGGAGGCCAACCTCACGCTGTGCGGCCACATCCCGAACCTGCGCGAGATCACGGGACAGCAGGTGGATGCCGACCACCTGGGCGCCGACACCTCCAAGAAGCTGGCGGCGCGCGTCACGCTGGGCGCGGGGCAGATCACGCGGGTATCGCCCGGTGTGTGCTGGGAATGGCGCCCGGGCGAGCTCCGCCCGATCGCGAACCGCGTGGAGTGGGAGATCGCCGACGTGGAAGGGGAGCAGCTCACGCTGGTGTCGGAGCTCATCGGCGGAGGGGGCGGGCAGAAGGCGCTGGGGACATTGTTCCCCATGAACGGCAGGGTGAATCTGATCGTGTATCACGAGCCCCCGCAAGACCTGCCGCCGGAGCCGCTCCCCGTGGAGCACCAGCCGGTGCCCGCGCGCGGCTTCACGCCCCCGCACTTCGCCGCCTTCTACGGCCTCTTCAGCGGCCCGGTGCCCACCCTGCTCCCGAGGTACCGCGGACCGGCGAGCGAGGCGCCGCCACTCGCCGACGGGTGCGTGACCATTCCCCCCGAGATGGGCGGGCTTCCGTTCACCTGCCTGGTGGCCGGCTCCGGCGGCGACGGCGGCGGGGGCGATGACGGCGCGGGCGGCGGCGGGACCGGCGGCGGCGGTGGGACGGGGGGCGGCGGAGGGGACTGATCCCACGACGACAAGGCGCCGCCGCATCCGTGGCGGCGCCCGTACCCCACGCCGGAGAGCGGACATGGCACGCGGAATCGCGATCCACATCGGAGTGAACGATCCGGCCTCGAACCGCCACGGCCGGCTGTCGATGAGCGAAAGGTTCGCATGGAAGATGGCGGAGCTCTCGCACCAGGCGGGGTACGGCGCCATCCACATGCTGTGCGGCGCGGAAGCCACCCGCGGCGCCGTCCACGCTCTCCTTTCGGCCGCGGCGGCGGCGCTGAGGCCCCGCGACACCCTCTTCGTCTCCTTTTCCGGCCACGGCTCGCAGGTCACCGACGAGAACGGCGACGAGCGGGACGACCTGGACGAGACGTGGTGCCTGTACGACGGGAACCTCGTGGACGACGACCTCATGGACATCTGGAGGAAGGCGGCGGCCGGGACGCGCGTGCTGGTGGTGAGCGAGAGCTGCTTCGCGGGCGGCATGCGCTACGGCGACGAGCTGCTGGCCGAGCGTCCGCCGCGTTTACGCCGCCCGGTATACCGCTCCGGCGGCCCGCTACGGGGGGTGAAGCAGTACGTGCAGGAGGTGCCGTCGTCGTGCATCTCACGCGAGACTCTCGACGAAGAGGGCATCCAGGCCAGCGTGCTGTTGATGGCGGGCGCGGGCGAAAGGCAGAGGGCGCGCGAGGGGCTCTACCTCGAGCACCTGCTGAAGATCTGGGACGGAGGGGCGTTCCGCGGCACCTTCTGCGATCTGCACCAGCGGCTCTGCGTGAGCGTCCGTGACGAGAACCCCGCGCAGGAGCCACAGATCATCATGCTGGGCAGGGAGGACACCGAGTTCCCGCTGCAGACCGCGTTTCACCTGGACATCCCGGTGATGCGCGACGGCGGAGCTCCGGTGATGCGCGGCGTGATGCGCGGCTGATACGGTTCACCCGGAAGAAACCCGATGCAAGACACCGTCGAAGCGCTGTTCCTGGCGTCGGACCCGTTCTGTGACGGCGCGTCGCTGCGGCTCCACACGGAGGTGCGCGGGGTGGAGCGCGCCATCCGCAGGGGCTGCGCGCGCGACCGGGTGAAGCTGGTGCCCTGCTTCGCGCCGCGCACCCGCGACCTGCAGGATGCGCTGCTGCTGCACGACCCGCGCATCGTGCACTTCGCCGGCCCCGGCGAGGGCCGCGGCGCCATCCACCTGGCCGACGCGTACGGGCGACGGGGCGTGGTGGAGAAGGAGGCGCTGGCGAAGCTGTTCGGGTTCCTGAGCGAGTGGATCAAGGTCGTGATCCTGAACGGGTGCGACACCCTTCCGATGGTCGAGGCCCTCGGCGTCGTCGTGGACTACGCCATCGGGATGGAGCAGCCCCTCGGCGACGCAGCGTCCATCGTCTTCGCGGAGGCGTTCTACGGCGCGTTGGGGATGGGGAAGCCGGTGCAGGCGTCGTTCGACCTGGCCGTCGGCCGGCTGGAAAGCGAGGCGCTCGCCGCGTCCGCAATCCCCGTGCTGCGCATCCGCCCCGGCGTGGACCCGGCGGTGCCGCTCGTCGCGCCCGCCGGCCCCCCTGCCCCGCCGGACGCCGCAAGGCGATGGAGCCGCCCGGCGGCACGCTGAACCTCCCTTCGTCCATCTTCAACTCGACAGTAGAGCACCGGCATCGGCCGCGTGCTCCTGCTGCCGCTGTTCGTCGTGCCCGGCAAAAAGGGAATGGTCTCACGCGAAGGCGCAAAGGCGCAAAGAAAGGGCTTCCGTGTCTTTCCTTCGCGTCTTCGCGCCTTTGCGTGAGATCTCCACCCTTGAGACTGCACGGAACTTCTGTCGAGACGGTCTGGGGAAAACGCGGAGGCGGTGCCGACAAAGGATCTCGGCGGCGCGAGCGAGGCGCCGCATCGGATCGTCTTGGGATCGCTCCACACGTGGCGTAATGGTGAACGTGGCTTCTCTGAGAATGCAGTCCAGCTCGCGCCTGACCTTCGCCTGCGTGGTGGCGATGGCCGCGTGCGGAACGCCGGCCGATCGCGAGGCGGTCACGCAGGAGGTCGTCCGCGGATGGGTGGAGGCGCCGGACAGCGCCGGGTGGGGGATGGGTCCGCTCGCGCATCCCGTGGCCGTCTACGCGGACCGCAGCCGCAGCATGCGCGGCTTCCTCGATCCGGCGTACCCCACGCGGGTCGACTACCGCTCGGTGATCGACGGGCTGCAGGCACGGCTGGGGCCGCGGCGCGTGTACGGGTTCGGGAGCAGCGTGCGCCTGGAGCCGAACGCGGGGATCGACGTCCTCGGGAACCGCGAGTTCTACGGCGACCGGGACACCGAGATGGAGGATGCGCTGGACAGCGTCGCCCGCGACACGCTGCTCGCCTGGAGCCACGTGGTGATCGGCGACGCTCGGCGCGGCAACCCCGATTTCGCCCACCGCCAGTTCGTCAGGATGCGCGAGCTCGCACTGCGGTGGGGGCAGGCGCGCGGGACCTTTTTCGTCGCGGTGTCGCGCGCGCCGTTCCGTCCCGTCGAGGGCGACCCGTCCGGCTGCCACGCCGCCTCCGCGGGTGGCGAGGGCCAGACCGCGCGCCAGTGCCCGCTCTACGCCTTCGTCTTCGCGGCGCCGGGGGATGGGGTGCGGATCGCGGCGGAGCTCGCCGGCCTCTTCGAGCACGTGTGGGGCCATCCGCTTCCCACCGCTCCGCTCGCCGCGGCCGAGCTGCGGCCCGATGGGGCGGCGCAGGAGGAGGGCGTGGAATACGACGCCTCCTGGCTCACCGCCCCCGCGACCGTCCCCAAGCTCGAAGCGGCGTCACCCGCCACCCGCCCCTTTCGCGCGAAGCTGGCTCCGACCGACGGCGCCACCCCGGCGGGGAGGCTGCTCGACCGCCTGCTCGCCGGGGCGCGGCTGGAGCTGTTCGCGCGGCCGGTGACGGCAGACTCCGCCGCGTCGCCATGGAGGCGCCAGGGCGGCACGGGTGCCGTGCGCGCGGCGGCGGGCGGAACGGGGGTCGAGGTGTTCAGCCCCGGCGGCGACGACTGCGTCTCCGCGGGCGAGGGCGAGCCCTGCGGCACGCTGTACCGCATCGAGGCACGCGCACCGGGGGCGCCCCCGTGGCTGGCCGACTTCGAGGCGCGCGAGGCGGCCGACGCGGAGCGCACCTTTGGGCTGGGGCGGCTGTTCGAGCCGTTCATCCCGCTGGCGGCCGCCGCGCCGCCGCTGGCCAGGAGCTACCTGCTGGTCCGTTGACCGAGGCCGCCGCCGCACCGTGCGGGCCGGCATCCACTTCCATCCGCCACGAGATCCCATGCTGCTCTGGCTCCTTCACCTGTGGGCGCTTCCGCCGGTCGGCGCGCGCCTCGACTGCCCCCCGCCGCGCGCGGGCGACCCCGCCGATCCCGGCGGGCTCTACAACGCGGCCGAGATCGCGGCGCGCTGGCAGCTGATGGCGGCCGTCTCCATCGCGCTGGTCGTGGCGATCCTGCTGGGGTGCTATCTGCTCCCGCGCGCCAGCCTCAACCGCGGCTTCGTGCTGCGCTGGTGGGGCGCCCTCGGGCTCGCGGGACTCCTCTGCCTCTTCGTGCCGCTGGCGGTGGGCCAGTTCTCGCCCGTGCACGCGCGCGCCGGAAGCTGCAGCACGCGCCCCGCGGCGTTCCCCGTCGATATCCCGCTGGATCTGCTTCTCCCGCGAATGGTGGCGGGGCTGTTCTGGGGCGCGCTCGCCTTCGCCGCCGTCTCGCTGCTCGCCACGCGGCTCCTGGGCCGGTGGCCTGCCACGGGTGGCTTCTTCCACTACCGCGGCTGCCCGTGGCCGCGGTGGATCCCGGGACAGGGGTGAGCGAGATGAGCGCGAACCTTCTCTCCCCCGAATACCGCCAGCGGACGCTGGTGTACCTGGCGCTGGGCGGCAGCGGCGCCCGCGCGCTGGAGCCGCTGCTTCACCTCTGCGCGCTGGGGCTGGGTCCGGCGCAGCTCCGGGTTCTGCTGGTGGACCCCGACCAGGGGAACGCCGCCATCACACGCGTGGGCCGCGTCCTCGACCAGTATCGAGAGGCGCGCGCGCGGCTGGCGGACGCCGGTGCCGCGACCGGCTTCTTTCGCACCGAGGTGGTGGACGCCCTCCCCGAGTCGCGCGTCTGGTCGCCCATCGCGGACGACGGCTACATGCCGGACACCCGCTTCGCCGCGGGAGTCGACCGGCAGGTGATGGACGCCGACGCGCCCGAGCTGGGCGTGCTCTTCGACCTGCTCAACTCGCGCCGCGTGCGGGAGATGGACCTGTCGATGGGCTTCCGCGGCGTCCCCTCGGTGGGCACCATCTTCATGAACCGCCTGCGCGACCAGGCGTTCTTCGCGCAGCTCTTGTCGCAGTACCACGGAGCCGCGGGCGCCACCGTGTTCTTTGCGGCGGGCTCCGTCTTCGGCGGCACCGGGGCGGCCGCGCTCCCCGTCGTGGGAAGGGCGCTGCGCGACGGGGTGCAGCAGCGGCCCGGCGCGTCCGCCATCCGCGGCGCGGCGCGGGCGAGGCTGGGCGCGGCGCTCCTCCTCCCCTACTTCACCCTCCCCACCCCGGGCGGCGCCCCGGCCGACGGCGGACCCCGGCCGGAGAACGCGCTCTTCGCGCACAACGCGGCGGGCGCGCTTCCCACCTACCTGGACCGCGCGCGCGACCCCGGCTATGGCGCCTATTACCTGGTGGGCGACGGCGTTCCGCGCGAGCAGGCGCGCAACGAGCTGGGCGGCGAGGCGCAGGCCAACGCGCCGCACTACGTGGAGCTCTTCGCGGCGCTGGCCGCGCTCGACTTCACGGCGCGCGGAGGCGAGGAGCGCGAGGACCGGCTCCCCATCTACCGCGCGACCGGCGTGGGGAGCGACGAACCCGGGTGGGGCGACCTCCCGGTGGACCGTGGGACGCGGCGCGCGCTCAAGGGGGCGCTGGTGGCCCTGCACACTTTTCTCACCTTCTTTCGCCCCGACGGCAGGTCTCCGTCCGACCTGGCGGCGCAGCTTCACGGCGTGACCTGGGCGGAGCTCCTGCGCCTGCCGCCCGCCACCTGGTCCGACCGCTCCGACGCGCTGGACGCCGTGGGGCAGAGCTGGATGAGCACCTGGGAGTGGCTCCGCGAGCTGCGGCGCTCCACCCCGGCGCTGCGCCTGGCCGCCGCCACCGAGGACCAGCCCAGCCGGGTGCCGACCCACGCGCTGATCGAGGGCTTCGGCCGCGGCGGCGAGCGGGGGCGGCGCTCGGACGACGTGTTCAACGTCTTCCGCGCCTGGAACACCGAGGCCGCGCGCCGCAGGAACGGCGGGTTCGGCGCGTTCATGGAGGTGCTGCGCGCCGGAAGCGAGCGTTTTTCCGAAGACCGTTTCCCCGAAGCCGAACAGCCCGGCCAGGAGGAGGACTGAGATGGCCACGCCTTCACGCGCCCGCCGGCTTCTGCCGCGGTTCCGCCCGCAGACCAACGTTCCCGACCTTCCGCCCGGCCGCTGGAGCGTGGTGGAGGGCCCCGCCGAGCTGGGCAAGCTGGAGGTGCCCCGCGACGACGACGGCGGCGCGTTCCGCACGCGCGTCCAGTCCGTGCCCAGCCCGTGGGCGCGGCTCTACCTGTTCCGCGACGCCATGCTCGACCCCCAGCACCCGGCCCGCGCGCTGGTGGAGAACGAGATGCTCGACGCGCTGCAGCTGGCCTGGGTGTGCGGGCCGCAGACGCTGCGGCTGGAGACGACGCGGGTGCGCGTACCCGAGCTGGCGGCGGAGAGCGACGTGACCGCGCGGGTGCGCGACTACGCGTCCGCGCTGGTGGACCTGGCGCCGCGCACCGCGCAGCACGAGACGCGCGAGGCCAGCGCGCTCCCCGTCATCACCCTCGCCACGGTCGACGGACGGCCCGTCTTCGCGTCTTCGCCCTACACCGTGCTGTTCACGGCCGAGGACGCCGCGCACGAGGACTATCCCGACCTCTTCCGCTACGCGGCGGGGATGCCGGCCCGCCCCCTGCGCGACCGCGAGTTCTCGTTCCAGCGCTACGTGGCCACGGTGGTGCTCCCGCAGATGCTGGCTCCGCGGCCCGCGCCCTCGGAGTACGTGGACGTGGAGGCGGTGCGCCGCGGGGTGGCCAAGTGGCTCGCCGACTCCGTGGACGACGCGCGGCGGGCCGCCGGGCACCGGCAGGGTGAGCTGGCGCGCCCCGAGAACCTCGACGCGCAGATCCGCAAGCTGGCGCTGCGCCCCGCCGGCGAGCAGGCCTTCGCGGGGGTCGTGCTCCACACGGGCGGCGCGGACCATCCCCCCAGCCGCTGGGAGCTGCGCGCCACCACCGGACCTGAGCCGCGGCCCCTGGTGCTGGTTCCCGGCACCTTCGACGGCATCTACGGCGAAGGGCTGCCCCGCACGGAGCTTCCCGCGGGGCTGGAGCGGACCCGCGAGCGCGAGGTTCTTCCCGGCACCTCGCACCGGCGCCGCTGGGTCCTTCCCGAGACGGACTGGCTGGCCGACGCGCTGGTGATCCTCAGCTACCCGATGGACTCGCAGGGCGCGTATGGGCACGAGTGCTACCACGCCGACCCCTCGGTGACCCAGGGGCCGTTCGCGCAGCCGCAGATCGCGCTTCCGCTCAAGCCCGACTTCTTCCGCTGGTTCCAGCCCGCGGAGGTGGAGCGCTGGCTGCGCATAGACGTGCCGCGCCCCGGCGAGGTGCGCGTGACGCTCACCATCCCCGTGGGGACCGAGCACCCGGAGGAGATCCGGATCACACGGCGCTACACCGGGGCCCAGATCCGGGAGGAACAGGGGGGGCCGCAGGTGGTGGTGTGGCCCGCCTTCGAGGCCGACGACTGGCGCCACTACGCGGTGTTCCGCCTGGACCCCGCCGCGGGGCCGATCCACCCTTCGACGACGCTGCGGCTGACGGCGTTCGCTGACGGCGCGGAGCTCCCCGGCGCTGGGCACGTGCAGCGGTCCGGAGAGGCGTCCACCTACGCCTTCGAGCGCGCCCCCACCGTGCTGGCCTTCGAGGCCGACCGCGGTCCCGGCCTGGCGCCGCAGGGGCTCGGCGTGCTCCTTCCCCGCTACCGCCCCGCCCCCGCGCCCTCCGCCGACCGCTGGACGGTGGGCGTGGACTTCGGCACCTCCAACACCGTGCTGGCCATCCGCAAGGACGGGGTACCGGACCCGGCGGTGCTCCAGCACGACAGGCTCCTCCTGGCCGTCACGCGGGCGGAAGGCGACCTGCCCTTCTCCGCCGACTCGTTCTTCTTCCCCGAGAAGATCGCGCCCGAGCCGTTCAACAGCGCGGTCGTGCACGTCACCGGGATCCCGTCGTACACCGACGCGGGGCGCGAGCCGGTGGCGCTGCGGGTGAACGTTCCCTTCGCGGGGTGGGTGAAGGACGACGGGCGCAACCGCGTGGCCGACGACCTGAAGTGGTCCACCAGCGAGCGCGAGGAGTTCCTGGCCTCCGTCTTCCTGCGCAACGTGGCGGCGCTTGCCCTGGCCAGCGCCCGCGAGGCGGGGGTGCGGCCGGAGAACGTCACCTTTTCGTACGCCTACCCGCGCGCTTTCGAGGCCGATCGGCTCAGCGACCTGCAGGCGCGCTGGCGCGGCGTGCTGGGAGCCTCCGCCGAGGGCGCGGCGGACGCACCCGGCCGCCCGCGGCTGGCCCGCGCCGTGGACGAGGGGCAGAGCGCGCTCCAGTACTTCGTGGGCCGCGGCGCCGTGACGGTGGCCGGCGACGCGTCCGTGATCATGGACGTGGGCGGGGGCACCACCGACCTGGCCGTGTACGCGCGCGGCACGGCGCTGGTGCTGGACTCGCTGCGCTGGGGCGGGCGCGACCTGGTGAGCTCGCGCGTGCGCCACGGCGACACCAGGGGCTTCACCAACCCCTTCGTGCGCGCGTTCGCCGCGTGGGCCAGGGCGAACGGGCTCCCCGAGTCGCAGCTGGAGCCGCTGCGCAAGTTCGAGAGCGAGGGGCACGACGCGCTGGCGCTCGGCTACCTGCTGCGCACCCCATGGTACCGCGGCGACGGCGCGCTCCGCTTTCGCGAGACACCCGCGTACGGCGCATTCCGGGGCGCGGTGCTCTACTTCTTCGCGGCCGCCTTCCACCACACGGGGCTGCTGCTGCGCGCCCTCGACGCCACGCACCCCGACCTGCGCCTGGACGCCGTGGTGCTTGCGGGGAACGGAAGCCGCTTCCTGGAGTGGCTGCAGCGCGAGTGGGGCGACACCGTGTCGAATCCGTTTCGCGAGGTGCTGCTCTCGGTGCTTGCCTCCGCGCGCGGGGTGCCGCAGTCGAAGCCGCCGCGCGTGGTGCCGAGCCGCGCGCCCAAGCACGAAGTGGCGCTGGGGCTCGTGGCGGGAGTCGACGCCACGAAGCTCACCCTGGCCGCAGATGCCCAGCGCTCGGTGGTCGGCGAGTCCGTGACCATCGAGCGCGCCGGCGCCGACGCGGTGCGCTACGCCGCCACCTCGCGCATCGCGCCGCACCTCAAGGCGACCGGCGACACCATCAGCGGCATCCGCTGGGAGAGCGGCCCCATGGAGATCGACCGCTTCCACACCACGCTGGCGGCGGTCGCGCGGGAGCGGCTGGCGGGGGTGGGCGGACCCTGGGCCGCCTTCCCCGATCACCTGGAGGCGGCGCTGCGGGAGATGGGCGCCGAGGGGATCCAGCAGGCCGCGCGGGGGCGGCTGGAAAGGCTGCTGCGGGAGACGCACGGCCTTCCCGGCTCGCTGTTCATGGTGGAGGCCGGGGCGGTACTGGAGCATCTGATGGACGCGTTCGTCGCCGCCTACGCGCGAGGTGACGGATGAACGCTCTCCTCTGGTCCCTGGCGGGCGTGGGCGTCCTCGCGGGGGCGCTGCTGCTGGCCCGTGCCTGGCGGATGCGGGAGGGTCCGCGCGCCGCGGAGTACGTGCCGCCGCCGAGCCCCGTCATGCGGATGGTGAATCGCGCGGGTGCGGAGGACGGGGCCACCGTGCGCCTGCACGGCGACGACCTCAGGTCGATCCGCGAAGAGATCCGCGGGCTGCACGTGCTCCGCGACGACATCCGGCACGTCGCCGACCTGCTCCAGCAGGGCCTCTCCGGGGCGCTCGCGGCCGAACAGCCGCGCGTGAGCCCGTCGCGCCCCGAGCCGATGGGCGGAACGGCGCGCGACGCATACCGCGACCCGGTCCGGGACGCCAGGCGGGACCCGTCGCCCGTCTACGGCGGCGCGTGGCAGGATGATGCACGCCAACTGGGCCTGCGCTCCGGGCGCGACGAGCACACCCGGGGGTCCGATCCCGCCCCCTTCGCCTTCGATTCGGTCGTGACCCCGCCGGCCGCCGCGCAGCCCTACGAGCCGTCGTCCACCGCGGCGCCCGTGGAGGCCCGCAACGACGCGGTCGTCCCCAGCGACCGCCACCCGCCCGAAGCGTGGCTGGAGCACAGGGGCGGCGAGCGCGAGGTGTGGCTGAACCCGCGAGTGCCGCTCAGCGACGCGGCGCTGCAGCGCTGGAGCACCTTCTTCGGATGGGAGCGCCGCGAGCCGGGGGCCCGGTACCAGGCCACCCAGCCCGCGGTGGTGGCCTCGGCCGGCACCGTGCTGCGCAAAGGGACGGCGAGGCCGCTATGACCGATACGATCTCCGCCCCGCCGCCCGACACGACGCCAGCTCCGCCGCCGCTCCCCACCGCGCCGCCCAAGACGCTGGGGCGGCTGGCCCTGCCGCCGCGCGGGAACCGGTCGGCCGCCGTCTACGAATGGTTGGGGGTCATCTTCTACCTGGTCGCGAGCACGGCCCTGTTCGGGGTGCTCCTCGCACGCGCCAGGGGGACGCTGCTGGGGGCGATCGGCGAGCTCATGGGCCTCGGCCCGGAACCGAACTACGCCCTCACCGGGCTGATCGCGCTCGGCATCCTGCTGTTCGGCGGGGCCCTGTGGACCGTGCACCAGGACCGCGCCGAGATGGCCCGCGAGGAGGAGGACGTCGAGTGGGTCCACCTGCACGGCCGCGAGGGGCTCGGGCTGGTGTTTGCCCCCGCGTCGCGGCGCGAGTCGCTCTTCCGCGGCGGCGAGCGCGAGTACACGGCCGAGGCGGGCGGGCAGGTAGAGACGCTGATCGACGACCGCGTGCGGCGCATCCTGGAGAAAGCACACGACCCCTATCTCCGCGTCTCGCCCGACGAGCTGCGCGGGATCGCGGAGACGCGCACGGCGCGGTACGGCGTGTTCGCGCGCTACGCCTCGTCGCTCCTCCTGCTGCTGGCCGTGCTGGGCACCTTCGCCGGCGTAAAGACGGCGCTCCCCGGGCTGATCGACGCGGTGTCGCAGACGGGCGGGGCGCAGCCGGGCGGCGCCGACATCGCCGCGCCGCTGCGCGCGGTGGCCGATGCCTTCGGGGGCAATGCGCTGGCGCTGGTGGGCGCCATCGCCGTGGGGCTGATGGCGCAGGGGCTGGCCACCGGGCGCCGCAACCTGCTGGAGCGGCTGGAGCTGGTCTCCACCGAGTTCCTTTACGGTGGGCTGCACGGCGGCGGCTCGGTCGATCCGCTCACCGAAGCCGTCCGCGAGCTGCGCGAGACCGCCTCGTCCGTCCGAGACACGGGGCGCGCCATCGAGGGGCTCGAGTCGGGGATGAATGGGCTGTCGGAGAGCTTCCACGAGGCGTTCGAACGGCTGAACGAGCGCCTGGTGGAGCTGACCGCGCAGCAGGACGAGGCGCTGCACGAGAAGACCGGGAGCGAGCTGCGCGAGCTGCAGCGCCGCGTGGGCGACCTCGCCGGGACGGTGGAGGGCGTCGCGCGGGCCTACCACGGGATCGTGGACACGGTGGAGGAGCGCTCCCGCACCTCGGAGCAGGGCATCGAGCTGATGCGGCAGAGCGCCGTCACGCTGCACGATGCGCTCGGCTCCCTGAGCGGATACCAGGCCGGCGCCGAGCGCACGGCCGCCGGCGTCCAGCAGACGATCGCCGCGCTGCGCGAGGGCAGCGAAGCCGTGGTAGCGCGCATGGAAGCCGTCGCCGAAGCGGTAGGCCGCGCGCAGCCCGCCATCGGCACCGTGGAGCAGGTGCTGCAGCAGGTGGCCGACCGCGTGACCGGCGTGGACGAGCGCGCCGCCGCCTCGTGGGCCCATGCGGCGGAGAGCGTCAACGGCCGCCTCTCCGCGGCCGTCGAGGCGCTGCGGGAAGCCGCCGCCCGCGCCTCGGAGCGCGCCCCCGTAACCGCGTACCAGGGCGACGGGCGCGATCCGGAGGTGAGCGCCCTGCTGCGCCGCATCGCGGGGACGCTGGAGCGGGAGAGCGGCCCCACGCGGGTGCAGCTCGCCCTGTCGCAGGCCGCGGGCACCCTCGCCGCGCTGGGGCTGGCGTACGGGCTCTACGTGGGCGTCCGGGCCCTGCTCCCACTCCTCGGCTTCGGGAGCTAGCGGATGCGATACGGCATGGGAGAAGAGGAGGGCGATGGCGGCCCGTGGCCGGCGTTCGCCGACCTGCTGGCCGCCACCACCCTCCTCTTCCTGATCCTCTTCGCGGCGCTCGCGGTGCCGGCCATCCAGCGCGCGGGCCAGGCGGATGCACAGGCGTCGAACCTGGCGCGCATCGAAGCCGCGCTCGCCGGGGCCGCGGACCGGCGCGTAGCCGTGCAGCGCGTGGGAGACTACGTGCTGGTGCGCATCGCCGAGGAGGCCACCTTTCCCCGCAACGAGTACGCGCTCGCCCGCCTCAAGCCCGAAGGAAGGGCGATCCTCCACGACTTCGGGCGCTTCCTGCACGGGGGCCTGGTGAACGAGATCGACCAGGTGCAGGTGGTCGGGCATACCAGCAGCGAGGGGAGCGACGAGCGAAACTGGGAGCTGAGCGCGGCGCGCGCCGCCACCGTGGCGCTCTTTCTGATCGACAGCGCCGGCGTCCCCGCCTGCCGCGTGTCGGCGCTGGGGCGCAGCCATTACTACCCGGTGCGTCCCGACCGCGCCCGCGCCGGCGCCGAGGCCGACCCCGCGGACCGCCGCATCGAGCTGGAGATCCGCCCGCAGCTTCCCGGCGACAGCGTGCAGCGCCGCCGCCGCGACGCCTGCGTGGAGATGCGCCGGTGACCACCGACACCGCCCTGCGCGGCCGCCTCGACGTGTCCGACGAGGCGCGCCGCCACCTTCTTCGCGTGGAGTCGGAGGCCCGCGCGCTCCTGGCCGGGATCGGCGAGCGCGGCGGCGCCGACCCCGCGCTCGCCGCATCGGCCGCGGCCCTCACCGGCTTCCTGGACGGCGCCAGGAGCCCGCTGCGACGCGCGCTGACGCGGCGGGGCGCCGATCTCGCCGCCGGCGGGCTGGCGCGCAGGTCGCTCGACCACGCCTGGAACGCGGTGCGAGGGCGCGCCACCCGCGCCATCGAGCGCCACGACTCGGCGGCCGAGTTCGAACGCGTGCTGCGCCGCCTCCGCGACCGCTTCGCCGAGCGCCTGCCCTGGCACCTGGCGCGCGCCCTGGAAACGGCCGGCGTGGACCAGGGCGGACTCCGCACCCGCGAAACGGCGTGGGTGCGGGCCCACCGCGCGCGACTCGAACGGGTGGAGGAAGATCTCGCCGCCGCCGAGCGCCGCCTGCCCGCGCACCTGGACGAGCCGCTGGAGGTGAAGCGCTGGCCCGAAGGCGTGTCGCGTGCGGAGCTCGCCGCGGCGGTGGAGGAGGCCAGCCGTGCGGAAGGCCCGGCCCCCTCCGAGCCTGGAGCGCTGCGGATGCTTTCCGCGCGTCACCTGGAGCGTCTGCGCGGCCACTCGGGAGCGGCGCGCCCGGCCCCCGCGCTGGACGAGATGGCCGCGCGCGAGTCCGTGGCGCTGGTGGACGAGGGACACGCGCCCGCCGTCGCCGATCTCGATGCGTGGGGCGTCCTGCTCCGCCACGCATCGCGCAACCGGGCTCCCTCCCCCGCCCCGCCACAACCAGCGGAGACTCGCAACACCGCGCCCGCATCCACCCTGTACGTCGTCCCGCTCTTCGGCCCCTACGTCCTCATCCGCATGGGCGAAGGATGGCCCGTGCAGGTGCGGGGGCGCGGCGTGCGCGTCGGCGCTCGGGCCGAATGCGTGGCCGCCATCCCGCCCGGCGCCGACGCGGTGACCCTTGCGCCCGACGCCTGGGCGGGCCCTCTCTTCGACCTCCCCGCCGACGTAGGCGGCCACTGGCTGGAGACCGCCACCCCGGCGTTCATCGTCCCCTTCGCCCGCATCACCACCGACCGGTGGCTGGCCGAGGTCGTGTCGCGGGGCGCGCTGCGTGTGGGAAGCTCACCCGCCTGGGAGCGCCTGCCGCGCCACAAGCGGTCGTCCCTCCGCATCCTCTCCCCCTCCGCCACCGCCGCCTCCGACGCGGTGCTCGCGGCCGGAAAGCCGGTGCGGACCGACAAGGCGTTCGGCTGGGAGACACGGGTGGTGCCGCTCCCCCTGAGCGACCTGACGCACGGCTGGCTGCGCACCGCCACCACCGAGGCCGGAGAGCGCGCGGTGCGGCACGAGCACGCCTTCTTCCGCGCCCTGGAAACCCGCACGACGGCCCGCTCGCCGCGCTGCCTCGGCCGCTCCATGCAGGGGACCGGCTATCTCTACGCGCCGCCGACCGCCCTCCCCCTCGCGTCCTCCGCCCCGTTGCGCGCCTGGCGCGACCACGATCCCCGCGCGCTGGTCGTCGCCGCCGCGCGGCTCTGGCGCGATCTCTCGGCCTTCGATCTCGGCCTGGGTCTATACCACCCCGCCACCATCGGCTACCGCGTGGCCGAGCCTGGCGCACTGCACGCGGTGGCGTTGGCCGCCCCGCTGGGCACCCTGCTCGGAAGGCCGTACCGCCTCCTGCCTCCCGGCATCCCCCCGCTGGACCGCCTCGGCCGCGTCCCGCCGCACCCGTCCCAAACCTCCGAAACGCCCTCCAGCCGCGAAACCGAGGCGGCACTGTTCGCGATGTACGCCCTGGATCTGCTCGCCGTGTCGCCCACGGAAGGCGCGCCGCGGGAATGGGACGACTTCGTCGCCTGGCTCGCTGCCCCGCAGCGGGCGTTCCGTGAACCCGAGTTGGCAGCCGGACTCGTCCAAGGCCTCGCCGCGGGATCGTCGGACGACCTCGTGCTCAAGATCGCGGCGCTGGCCGACGGTGGATGAACCGGCACTCCGTCCGCCGAGCTTCAGCATCAGCGATGACTGCTTCCGAGCCCGAAAGGCTCGCGCTGTACGACCTGTTCACGCTCGGGCTCAGCGTGTACGTGCTGGCCGCGCTGGTGGCGTCCACGGTGCTCCCGCTGGACCCGGAGAGCAGAAAGGTGCTGGACACGGCGGACAACGTGATCTGTCTGGTGTTCCTCCTGGATTTCTTCCGGAACCTGATCCGCGCGGACCGGAAGATGGAGTACCTTCGGTGGGGGTGGCTGGACCTGGTCGCGAGCATCCCCATGCTGGACGCGCTGCGGTTCGCGCGTGTGGCGCGGATGGTCCGCGTCGTCCGCGTGCTCCGGGGCTGCAGGTCCGCGCGGCATCTCGGCGCCTTCATCCGCAGCACCCGTGCGGGCGCGGCGTTCTGGGGGATGGCGCTGCTGACGTTTCTGGTGCTGGTGTTCTCGTCGGTCGCGATCCTTCACGTGGAGCGGGACGCGCCCGGGGCCAGCATCCGGACCGCCGCGGACGCGGTTTGGTGGGCGTACGCCACCATCGCGACGGTGGGCTACGGCGATCGGGTGCCGGTGACCACCGAAGGCCGCGTAATCGCCGCGCTCCTCATGACGGTGGGCGTCGGGCTGTTCGGAACCTTTACCGGCTACATCGCGAAGTCGTTCCTGCAACCCGCCGACAGCGCGGATGCGAGCGTCGTCCGGGCGCTGGAACGGCGGGTAGAGCGGCTGGAGGGCGTCGCATCCTGCCTGCACGAGTGATTCTCCCCGCGCGGAGGCTTAGAACTCGATAACGCGGACCCCCGCCTCGGGTGTATCCCAGCCTCTTGCCGCGCACGCCGATCCCATCGACCTTGTGCGCGTCCCGGCAGATCCCCTCCCCCTCCGCCATTCCGCGCCCCGTGGATCCCACACCGCACGCAGGGCCCGCGCTGGCGCGCAGGCTGGGGCTGTTCGACGCCACGATGATCGTGATGGGCGGCATCGTGGGGAGCGGCATCTTCGTGACGCCGTACGTGGTCGCGCGGCAGGTGCACACGCCCGCGCTCATCGTGGGCGCGTGGCTGGCGGGCGGGCTGGTCGCGCTGGCGGGCGCGTTCGTGTACGCGGAGCTCGCGGCGCGGCGGCCGCACGTGGGCGGGCAGTACGCGTATCTGCGCGACGCATTCCATCCCGCCGTCGCGTTCGTCTACGGCTGGGCGCTGCTGCTGGTGATCCAGACGGGCGGGATGGCGGCCGTGGCCGTGACGTTCGCGCGTTACTTCCGCGAGGTCACGCACCTCCCGCTGGCGGAGCCCGTCGTCGCGGCGCTTGGGATTGCGCTGCTGGTGGCTGTCAACTGCATGGGCGTGCGCTCCGGCGGCACCGTGCAGAACGGGCTGATGATCCTCAAGATCGTGGCGATCGTCGGGCTGATCGCGGCCGGTCTCGTCTTCGTGGCGCCGGACGCGGGCGCCGCGACGGCCCCCGCCACCGTGCCGTCGGGGAGCCTGCTGCTTGCCTTCGGCGCGGCGATGACGCCCGTCATGTTCTCGTACGGCGGGTGGCAGACGGCCAGCTTCGTGGCCGGCGAGATGCGCGACCCGCGGCGGGACCTCGCGCGCGGGCTGCTGATCGGCGTGGCGGGGGTGATCGCGCTGTACGTGGGGGTCACGCTGGCGTGCGTCCATGCGCTCGGGGCTGACGGGCTGGCGGCGACCACCACGCCCGCTTCCAGCGTGATGCGCCTGGCGTTCGGCGAGCGCGGCGCGGCGCTGATCGCGGCGGGGATCGCCATCAGCACGCTCGGCTTCCTGAGCCAGGGGATGCTCACGGCCCCGCGCGTGTACTTCGCCATGGCGGCGGACGGAGTCTTCTTTCGTTCCGTCGCGAGGGTGTCGCCGCGCACGCGGGCGCCTGTGGTGGCCGTGGCGCTGCAGGGCGTGCTGTCGCTGCTCATCGCCCTTACCGGCACGTACGAGCAGATCCTGGGCTACGTCGTGGCGGTGGACTGGGTCTTCTTTGCGTTGACCGGCGCCGCGCTCTTCGTCTTCCGCCGCCGTGAGGGTGATGGCGATGAGGGCGCGCGCGTCCCTGGCCACCCGCTGACGACGGCGCTCTTCGTGGCCGCGGCGGCGCTCATCGTGGTCAGCACCGTGCTGGACGCGCCGGTGAACAGCGCGGTCGGGCTCGGGATCATGCTCGCAGGCCTTCCCGTCTACGCGCTCTGGCGGCGATGGGCGGCGTGACGGGCTCCGAGTACCTGCGGTGGGCCAAGACGCGCCCGCCGGCCCGCTTCGACCTCACCTCCAGCGGCGTCCCCTACCTCCCGCTCCGCGACCTCCCCGTCACCGTCGACGACCTGGAGATCAGTGGTACGGGCGCGTACGGCTACAAGCCGCTCCAGCAGGCCATCGCCGCGCGGTACCGGGTGGACGAGTCGTGCGTCTGCTCGGCGATGGGCGCGTCGATGGCCAACCTCCTTGCGCTCGCGGCCGTCGTGCGGCCGGGGGACGAGGTGCTCATCGAGCATCCCACGTACGAGCCGTTGATCGCCGCGGCGCGCTGGCTCGGCGCGGAGGTGCGCTCCTTTCCGCGCCCCGCCGAAGATGGCTTCCGGCTGGACCCCGCGGAGGTGGAGCGGCGGATGACGGAGCGCACGCGCGCCGTCGTCATCACCAACCTCCACAACCCCAGCAGCGCCCTCGCGGACGACGACACCCTGCGCCAGATCGGCGAGATCGCGGCGCGCATCGGCGCGCGCGTCATCGTGGACGAGGTCTACCTCGACGCGCTCTGGGAGCCCACGCCGCGCACCTGCTTCCACCTCGGCGAGACGTTCATCGCGACGAACAGCCTCACCAAGGTCTACGGCCTCAACGGCCTGCGCTGCGGCTGGATCGTCGCCGCGCCGGACATCATCGACCGTGCCTGGCGGCTGACCGAGCTGTTCAACAACATCGGCGTCCACGCGGCGGAGCGGCTGAGCCTAGCCGCTTTCCGGAACCTCGACGCCATCGCCCTCCGCTCGCGCGCGCTGCTCCACGCCAACGCCGCCGCCCTCAACGAGTTCTACGCCGCGCACGCCGACCACCTGCACGCCCAGGCGCACGCGCACGGCACCGTCTCCTTCCCCCGCCTGCGCACCGGCGACGCGGACGCGCTCTGCGACCTGTTGACCGCGCGCTACGAGACGGCCGTCGTGCCCGGCCGCTTCTTCGGCATGCCGGACCACCTGCGCATCGGCCTCGGTGTGGATCCAGCGACGTTTCGCGCGGGGCTCGACCGCCTGAAGAGTGCGCTGGAGGAGCGTCGCCGCCATCTCGGCTGAGCCTCGATTCCATCAGAGATCGAGAGAGTTGGTCGGTAGCTCCGGGATCGGCGGGAACGTGTCGTCGAGCGGTTCTGTCGGCGTCTCCGCGTCTCCGCGTGAGCCATGCGTTTGCCGTTCTCCGCACTCGATCCGCGCTAAGGCCGCCGCCCCTCCATCGCCTCTGATCTCGCCTTGCGCCAGCCGCGCGGGCTGACTCGCTCCGCCTGCTCCAGCAGCCGTCCCAGCGCTCCGAGTCCCTCGTCGACGGCGCTGTCAGCGGTCACGGGCAGCTCGGTGCGGAGGGTCTGCTGGACGATCTGGCGCAGGAGGGGCGAACTCCCGGTCGTCCACACAGCGGGTGAGCGCGTCGCCCATGTGGAGACCAGTAGCGGCTTGCTCGTGTCGGGCTCGGGGAGCGCCTGCAAGTCCGCGCAATCGCCGCGCCGTACCCCCGTGGGCCGCGGCGGCTAACGCAGGATGGCGGGAACGGGGATCGCGTCGGGCCGCTCCGTGTGGCTGGCGCCGCCGTTGATCTCCAGCACCACCGTCGCCGTCCCGTTGGGGTGCAGGTCGCGCGCGCCGGCGGCAAGGTTCATCCGCGAATCCATTCCGCGGCGTACCGAAAGCTGAAAGGTGCTCTCCGGGTCCTCCATCCACGCACGGATCTGCGCGCACAGGGTGTCGGCCGCCACCCGGCGCTGCTCGGGCGAAAGGGCGTGCGGGTCACTCATACGGGCACCTCCATCGGTTCGGGCTCCTCACCGCCTGTTCCCTGCCCCAGCAAGGTTTGGGCGCATCCGGAGCCGAGAACCGCCAGGGGTGCAGAACGGGGGCGGAAACGAGCTACCCTGCTCCCGGTACGTGCCGTAAATCGAGGCGACCGCGCCGGATACACGAAATGGGCAGAACTGCCCATCCCCCGCGCCGCCATCCCGCCTATCCATCCCTAGCACTCCGCGCCCGCGCGCGGATCGCCGCCATTCCCCTCTGCCGCGTCCCGCCTTCCGAGGATCTTTCGCCATGCTCAAGCCACTCATCGCGCTCGCGCTCGCCGGCTGTCTGCAGGCTCCCGCCACGTCGCCGCACGTCGTGGATGCGGCAGGAATCTCCGCGGCGCAGCCAGCGTCCACCCGCGTGCCTGCACAGGCGCCGCCGGGGATCGCCGTGTTCCCCTTCACCAACGGCGGGTCGTACGGGCCGGGGCGAGAGGACATGTCGGCGCTGGAGGTGGGTATCCAGGGGATGCTGCTCACCGAGCTGCAGCAGAACCCGCAGCTGCGCATCGTGGAGCGCGGCATCCTGCGCGAAACGCTGGCCGAGCAGGACCTGGGCACGGCGGGCCGGGTGGACCCCGGGACGGCGGCACGCGTGGGGCGGCTGGTGGGCGCGCGGTACGCCATCACCGGCACGTTCATGGACCTGTACGGCAACTTCAGGCTGGACGGGCGCATCGTGGACGTGGAGACGGGCGAGATCCTCCGCACCGTCCGCATCGACAACCAGCGCCGCGAGAACCTGTACCGGCTGATGGTGGACCTGGCCGACCGCATCGTCCGCGGGGTGGACCTGCCGCCCCTCG
This sequence comes from Longimicrobium sp., assembly GCA_036387335.1. Taxonomy (NCBI): domain Bacteria; kingdom Pseudomonadati; phylum Gemmatimonadota; class Longimicrobiia; order Longimicrobiales; family Longimicrobiaceae; genus Longimicrobium; species Longimicrobium sp. The sequence continues at coordinate 36,254 of DASVTZ010000109.1, read as the reverse complement.
CCCAGGCCACGCAGCGGGAGCGCCGCGAGCGCAACATGCCCGACGAGGCGGTGATGCTGCTGTCGCTTGCCATGGACCACCAGGACAACGGCCGCCAGACGGAGGCCGTGGAGCTGTACCGGCAGCTCGTGCAGCGCTTTCCCGACTACACCGAGGCCCGCGAGGCACTTCGGCAGATCGAGGAAGGATGAGCGGCCGCCCCGGTTGGGACCCCGTGAGCAGCGCCCTCGTGCAGCTCCATGCCGCCGCCAGCAACGAGATGGCGATTCCCGGCGCGAAGCACGAGTTGATGTTTCTTCTCCGCGGAATTCACGAACTCGAGCCGAAGGAGTGGTTCCTGGACGTGCTCGACGAGATCGTGGATGCGCACGGGAACCACGACGCACTGGAGAAGGTGCAGAAGCGTATCCTGGCGAAGTATCCCTTCGACACTTCAAAGCGGGACTCCTGATTCGAACGCCCCGGCCCCGTCCATCGGAGCCGGGGCGTTCAGCGTTCGGCCAGCAGCTGCGACAGGGCGGAGGCGGGTACGGCGTAGAGGATGGGACGCGCGGCGCCGGGGCTTCCGCCGAACAGGATGCCGATCACCCGGCCGTCCGCATCGAAGAGGGGGCTTCCGCTGGCCCCCACGCCGGAACGCGCGAAGACCTCCACCCGCCCGCCCCGCACGCCCGCCAGCTCCGCCTGCACCACGGTCGCCCGGATCACGGCGCCCTCCACCGGCTCCCCGCCGCGCGGAAAGCCGGCCAGCGCCACGGGGGCGCCCGCCGCCAGAGTGTCCGGACGCAGGTTCAGGCCGCGCACGATGGGGACGGCGCCCTCGACGTCGTCCACCTTGACGAGGGCCAGGTCCCATGCGCCGGAGACGGCCACCACGCGCGCGCGCCACACCTGCGTGGACCCGGTGAACTGCACGGCGATGCGCCGCGGACTGCCCCCCACCACGTGGCGGTTGGTGGCCAGCGTTCCGTCCGCGCGCACGGCGAACGCCGTCCCCGTCGCCACCTCACCGTCTTCCGACTCGACGTAGATGCGCGCCACCGCCAGCCGATTCAGCCGGTCCACCAGGAGCGCACGGCGGGGCGCCTGCGCCTGCACAGAGGCTGATTCCGGCCGCGCCCTGATGACTGCCGCTGGCGCACGCTTCGCCGAAGGGTGGCGTGCGGTTGCGCCAGGCGATGATGGAAGGGATGGACGGGGCGCGGCGGATGCGGAAACAGCCGGTGCAGGGCGCGGGGCGGATGGCCGGGGCGCGGCCGGCGCAGCGGAAGACAGCGCGGGGCGCAGCCCGGTCCCGACGGCGGAGGCGCGTGCCTCGGCCATCGCGGCCGCCGGGGGGCGGCGGGCCACGAGCACGGCGGCGGTGCCAGCCAGCAGCACGCAGGCGGCTCCTGCGCCCACGGCCCACGGGTGCCGCGGACGGACGGCGCGGGGCTCCGGCTTAACCGGGGTCGCTACGCGGACGGCGCCTGGCAGGCGAAGCTCCACCGACGGCCCGGACTTCCCGAACGCGATGCGGTCTCCGTCGCGCAGCACGGCGTCGCCGCGGACGCGCCGGCCGTTGAGCCAGGTGCCGTTGGTGCTCCCCAGGTCCCGCACGATCCACCCCGCGCCATCCGGCAGGAGGCGCGCGTGTCGGGCGGAAACCCCGTCCGCGTCCGCGCCGAAGCGCAGCGAGCAGCCGGGGTGCCGGCCCACGGTGCAGCCGGCGGTGTCCAGCGCCAGCACCAGCCCGGCACGGTTTCCGTTCAGGACGTGGAGCTCGGCGGGCATTGTCAACGCAGTGCCTAGACGAGGGTAGCGACCGGGAACGACGCCGCCTCGATCTTAACACTCACCTTTCCCGCCGCGCCGAGGGACGCGCACGAGTCGCCGCCGAGTTTCTCGAGCTCGCCCAGAAACGCGTTCCACCCCCCGTCCAGGATCTCCACGCATCCCAGCGAACCCCCAACTTGCCCCTTGGCGCCATCGGCGCCCTCGTGGATGAGAAAGCCTTTGCCTGGCAGCAGGCGCCACGCGCCAGTCCTGGACCCGCCCGCGAAGCTGTGCGGGCTGTACCCGGGAACCCACATGGGAGTGCAGATGCGGCCCGACGAAAGTCCCGCGTCGCAGGCGCGCAAAGCGGGAGGCGGCGCATGGCCCTTGTTCTGGAGCCCGAAGCGAACCGCGCGGTAGGCACCTCCTCCGCCGATCCTCACCTCATACCATGGAACCTTGTAGATGACCGGCTTCCCAGTGTTTGCATCCATCTGCAGTCCCGCCGTATGGCTATACGGAACGACGAACGTGTTGCCCTTGCCCTTTCCGGTGATCACGATCTGTATCTTAGCTGGCATGAGTGACCTTCCGGGATTACGTGTGGACGTTTAGTACGCAGCCGCACAGCCGCGTCGTCTTTACCAATGGCTGACCGCAGCGGCAGCAGTACCTGGATAGCGGGCGGCAGTGAGTTGCAGGGAGTCAGGCGAGGGAATACGGCAGCCATCCGGCCGGGTCACCGTCCGCCGCGTCGTCCAGGCCGGGGCCATCCAGGACGGCGGCGATCACCGTCACGTTGTCGGGCGCGCCGCCGGCCAGCGCCGCGTCCAGCAGTGCGGCGCAGAACGCGGCGGGGTCCGGCTCTCGAGCCGCCGCCTCGGCCAGCGCCTCCGGGCCGACGACGCGGAAAAGGCCATCGGAGCACAGCACCAGCACGTCTCCGCGGCGCACGGGCTGGCGGGTGACGTCCACCTCCACGCGCGGCTCGGGCCCAAGCGCCTGGAGCAGGACGCTTCCCAGCCCGCTGGCCTCCGCCTGCTCCGCCGTCATCGCCCCGCGGTCCATCAGCTGCTGCACCAGCGACTGGTCGCGGGTGAGCTGCACCGCGCGCCCGCCGCGCACCAGGTACGCGCGCGAGTCGCCCACCTGGGCCAGGTACACGCACCCGTCCAGGATCCCGGCCACGGTGGCCGTGGTGCCCATCCCCTCGCACTCCGGCTCGCGCCGGGCGTGGGCGTGCAGCACGGCGTTGGCGGCATGCACCGCATCGCACAGGCATCGCGCGAACCGGCCGGGCGAGTGGTCCGGGTCCGCCGTCCAGCGCGTGGCCATGGCGCCGTAGATCTCCGCGACGGCGAGCCGGCTGGCCAGCGCGCCGGCCGCCGCCCCGCCCATTCCATCCGCGACCACCGCCAGCAGCCCGCGCGGGCCTACTTCGAAGCGTCGCGCCCCCGAGACCTCGTCCCGGTCGGTGCTCACCCACCACGGCCCCTCCCCCGTGGGGACGCCCAGGTCCGCCACCAGGAAGCTGTCCTGGTTCTCGCCGCGCCGGAGCCCCGGATGCGTCAGGGCGAACAGGGTGGCGCGCACCGTGGGCCGGACCGCCGCCTGTGCGCTCACCCGCCCCGTTCCCGGCAGCGGTCCAGCATCATGCGGGCGCGGCCGGCCGAGCCGGGGTTGAGCTGCAGCGAGCGCTCCAGCCACTGCACGCACCCGCCCCAGTCCTGCTCGCGAAAGGCGATCGTCCCCAGCAGGTAGGCGGCGTTGGCGCGCTGCCGGTCAGGAAGCGCATCGCCCAGCCGCCACACCGCGCTCGCCGAGTCCGCCACCGCGCGCAGCCGCCCCCCGGAGAGTGACAGGTCACCCATCCGCACGGAGAGACGGCCCAGCACGGCGGGCGCGTTCTCCGCCGCCAGCCCTCCTTCGCGCGGCGCCGGCGGCTCCGGCGCCGGCACCTCGGCGCGCGGATCGTCCACCGCGAGTCCCTGCTCCTCCTCCGCCACCCGATTCGCTGCCTTCTGCCCATTCGCCGTCCGCTCCCTCTGGCCGTTCGTCGCGGGCGGATCGAGGAGGGGCGCCGCGGCGGCGCTGGATGGGCCGATACGCGTCGAGTCGCTCATGCGGGGGGCGGTGGCGGCGGAATCGACTGGCGCCGCCGAAACGGGATGCGCCGTGGGATCGGTGAGGCCCGCCACGGCAGCCGACGCGGCGCCGGGCGCGGGTGTTCCGGAGGCGGCGGCGTCCGCGTCCGGGGGACCGAGAAAGCGGCTGATCCCCCAGGCGCCGCCCAGCAGCAGCGCCAGGGCGAGCACCCCCGCCGCCCCGCGGCCCGCAGCGAGAGGGACCGCGCGGCGCGCCTGCGTCGTCGCGGGCGATGGTGCGCCGTCGGGGGTGAGCACCGTCGCGGCGACACCGCCCCGCGTGAATCCCCACGCCCCGCGCCCCGCGTCCGGCACGGGGGCCGGCGGAGCGGCGTGGGACGGCGCGTCCGCCACGGCGGCGGTGATGGCGGCGGAGAACTCGGCCGCGCTGGCAACACGGTCTTCCGCGCGGCGCTGCAGCCCGCGGTCCAGGGCGTCCTGCAGCGCCGGGGGCACGCGCAGCGCGGGGAGCACCTCGTGCAGCCGCAGGGGAGTTCCCGTAAGCCGCTGCACCATCAGCTCCTGCGTGTCCTGCGCGCGAAAGGGGAGCGCCCCCGCCAGCATGCGAAAGAGCACCAGGGCCAGCGAGTACACGTCGCTGCGCCCGTCCAGCGTCATCCCCAGCAGCTGCTCGGGGCTCATGTACTCCGGGGTGCCGATGACGAAGCCCAGCCGGGTCACCTCCCCGCCCTGCCCCTCGGCCGAGCCCTTGGCGATGTCGAAGTCCACCACCTTGACCGCGTCCGCGCCGCCGCGCCCGGGGCTCACCATCACGTTGCCCGGCTTGAGGTCGCGGTGCACGATCCCCGCGTCGTGCGCGGCCTGCAGCGCCCCCGCCACCTGCGCGGCGATGGCCACGGCGCGGACCGGAGAGAGCCGCCCCTCGCGCGCCAGCAGGTCCTGGAGCGTCTCGCCGGGGACGAACTCCATCGCCAGGAAGCGCCGCCCGTCTTCCGTGTCGCTGAAGTCGTACACGGTGCAGACGTTGGGATGCTGGATGGCGCACACGTTTCGGGCGCCGCGGGCGAAGCGGGCCATCGCCTCCGGGTCCGCGGCCAGCGACGGGCGCAGCACCTTGATGGCGTCGCGCCGGCCGATGCGCAGGTGCTCGCCCAGGTACACGGCGCCCATGGCGCCCTCGCCGAGCTTCCGGACGATGCGGTACCGCCCGGCCAGCACCGTGCCCACCAGACCCGCGTCCGCCGCGCCCGGGCCCAGCACGCCCGACTCACTCACGCGCGCAGCCCTCCGCGCGCTCGCGCCGCTCCACGAAGACCACGGGGCCGTCGAAGCGCCGCAGCCGCACCACCTGGCTGGGATACGCGGCGGCGGTGTAGCGCTCGCACGCCTCGACGGTCCGCACCAGGACGGCCAGCACCTCGCGCATGCGCCCATCCGCGCCGGGCAGGCGCCGCACGCCCACGCTGTCCACGCGGATGCGGTCGTTGGGCGTCATCCGCCCCGCGGCCACCGCGAGCACCATCTCGCGGCCGAAGTCCACGGCGGGCGGCGGCGGGGGCGCGGGCTGGCCGGCGGTGGCGCGGCGCCACAGGCTGTCCAGCCCGGCGGGGGCACGCACCACCAGCCGCAGCGAGTCGCGCAGCCCGCCCGCGTCGTCGTCGTACAGCAGCGAGGCCGCGGGGACGAGGCCCAGAGGCGGGGGCGCCTGCGGGGACGGAGGCGGGCCGCCGCACGCGGCCGCGCAGAGCAGCGCCAGGAACGGGGCGCGGAGGGAGCGAAGGGCGTTCATTGGCCGATCCGGGGGACGCAGGTGACCCGGGCGAGGTAGTCCGGGTTGAAGACGGGGACGCCGCCGGCGAACACCACGTCGGCGGACAGGGGCGACGGCTGCCCGGGGAGGGGCCAGCGCACCACGTACCGCCCGTCGCCTGCGTCCTGCCACGACGCGCCGCGGAACAGGCGGAAGGCGGCCCACGGTCCGCTCGCCTCGGCGAGCACCACGTCCTCGCCGTTCACCTGCGCCACCAGGCGGGCGCCGCCCGCGTCCGAGGCGCGCCAGGTGAACGACTCCGACGCGGCCAGGGTGCGCGTGAAGCGGCGCGTCTTTCCATCCAGCACCACCGTGACCTCCGGCACCGCGGCGGAGGTGTGCGCGCGCAGGGTGAAGTCCGCCCGGGGCGCGGACCCGTCGTCGCCGTACAGGGCGCGTGACAGCTCCGCCGCGCGGCCCAGGGAGCCCAGGAATCCGCTCCCCGGGCGCGGCGACGCGCCGGTGCGGGCCACGTAGCGCGGCCCCTGGCGCGAGACCAGCGGCTGCACGGCCTGCTGCAGCTCCGCCAGGGCGCTGGCGCCCGGCTGGAACACGCCGGCCAGATCGTCCACCGCCGCGTCGCGCCCGCCGCCGCGGAAGGGGAAGCCCGCGCGCAGCCGGTTGAGCGCGGAGCAGAAGTCCCGGGCCGCGGCGGCGACGGGGGCAGCGGCCGCGTCCGCCGCCGCTGCCGCGGCGGCGGCGGCCTGGTCGCCTGGCTGCGGCAGGGCGCCCACCGCGCCGGTCACCACCCGCTGTGCGCCGTCGATGGGGGTGCGCAGCAGCCGCTGCACCGCGGCGCCCACCGCCGCGGCCTCGCCGTCGATGCGGAACCCCTGCGCCAGCTTACGAACCTCTCCGTCCGCCTGCCCCGCGGCCTGCGCGGCCTGCGACAGCGGCGGGCCGCGCAGCTCCGGCGGCGTGGCGGCGGCCAGCTGCAGGGCGCTGCGCAGCCCGCCCAGCGCCACCACGTACGCCGCCGTCCCCTCCGCCGCCACCCGGTCCGCCGCGGCCGGGGCCACCTGGTGCACGGGCTGGAATGCGGGGCCCAGCCGCACGGAGTCCATGGAGGTGTGGCGCGAGGCAAGGGAGAGGATCTGCAGCACGGGAGAGTCGTTCCCCGAAAGGGGGCCGAGCCTTGCCGCCGCATCGGACAATCCGCCGAACGGGTGCACCCGCGCCGCCTCCAGAAAGGTGCGCCAGTGGGCCACGTAGTCCGCCACGTAGCGCGCCTGCAGCTCGCGGCCGATGCGCACGCGGTCCTCCGCGCCCACGGCCTGGGGTCCCAGCACCCAGTCTTCGCGGGCGAACAGCCGCTCCACCGCGCGGGCGTTGCCGCGCACGTACGCCCATCCCTCGCGGGTAAAGGCGCCGGGCACCACGTGCGGCGCCGCAGCCACCGGGGCCGCCGCCGGGTACAGCGCGCCGAAGTCGACGGCGCGGGCGTGGCGGCCCGCCTCGTCCAGCATCGCGCGGTAAAAGCGCTCCGCCTGCGCGAAGCGGCCCAGGAAGGCGCGGCTCTCCACGATCAGCGCCTCGTCCGGCGCGGGAGCGAAGGGGTTGCCGTGGGGGAGCTCCGCCCCAAAGAACTCGAACTGCCGCCGCGCCAGCGCCCGCCGCTCCGGGTCCGCCTCTCCCCGGTCCGCCCAGTGCCGGTCCAGCACCGGCCCCAGGAATGCGGCGCTGCCGTACCGCGGATGCGTGGTCGTCACCAGGTAGGCCTTGAGGTCGTCGTACGTAGCGCCGTACTGGCTGGCGTCGGTGGGGGCCTCCGGCAGCGCGCGCAGCGTCTGCACCAGGCGCGGCCGGGTGCGCGCCCAGAGCTGCCGGTCGAAGCTCTCGAAGTACACGCGCCGCAGCGACGGGAACGCCCGGTGGCCCGCGTACAGCCCCCAGCGCATCCGCAGGGGCGCGCCCTCGCGCTCGTACGCCGCCATCGTCGCCGCGCCCGCGCGGAGCGCGTCCAGCCGCCGCAGGGCTTCCGCCTGCGCCAGCGACGCGGGATCCGCGGGGGCATCGCGGGCCTCGCGCGCGGCGGCCAGGGCGCCGGAGAGCATCACGCGGTTGTTCCGGTACGAAACGGTGAACCCGCCCGCGAAGATCACGCACGCGGCCAGCGCAGCCGCCGCCAGCCCGCGGCGCAGGGCGTTGACGCGCGTGCCGCCCCCCGTGGCCGCCATGGCCACGCGGTCGCGCAGGATCACGTCGTTGAAGATGCGCCGCGCGAACGCCCACTCCGGCACCTCGCGCGCGGCGCCGCGGGCGGGCGCCGGCGCGGACGCCATCTCGCGCAGGCGGCGGGGGTCGAAGACGGAGGTAGCGCCCAGCGCCACCTGCCCTCCCACCGACGCGGCGGTGGCGGACGGCGCGGGCCCGTCCTCCGCCACCACCGTCCGCACCCCCGTGAAGTAGAAGCCGCGCAGAAACGGGCTCACGTTCAGCTGGCTGGGGCGGCACAGCTCCACCAGGAACTGCGTGGCGAGGTCAGACACCTTGCGCAGCTCGCGCGGAAACTCGTACGCCCCGGCGCGCGCCGGCTCGCGGGGCTCGCGCGGGAGCAGGTCCAGCTGCGCGACGGAGAGCGAGCGGGCCAGGGAGCGCAGCGCGTCGCCGGCGCGGCGCGCGGCGAACTCGGCGTACAGCCCGGCGCCCGGCGGGTCCGCCGCGGGAAAGGTGGCGCCCAGCACCGCCTGCGCCTCGTCGCGCGACAGCCCGCGCACGTACTCGGCGAAGTACGGCAGCCGGTCCGCGCGGGTGAAGAGCACGTACACGGGAAGCCGCACCCCGAGCGCCCCGGCCAGCTCCGCCAGCCGCGCCCGCATCCGCCTGGCCGCGGCGGGGACGGCGTCCACGGCGCCGGGCTGATGGAACGCGTCGCAGGGAAAGCAGACCACGGCCACGCGCGGCGCCTGCGTCCCCCGCCCCAGCGCGGCGGCCATGCGGGTGGGCTGCAGGTGGCGCACGAGGCGGGCCCAGCGCGGCTCGTCGTCCAGCATGGCGCCGCCGGCCTCCAGGAACACGGTCTCGCGCCCGTACCACACGTTCAGCGTCCGCGTGGGTGCCACGGCGCCAGCCCGCTCCACCTCGCCCGCCAGGAGCTCCGGCTCCACGCCCGAGTGGACGACGGCGGAGGTCTTGGCGCTCCCGGCGGGCCCCAGCACCAGCACCACGGGGAGCCCCGAGATCCGCGATCCCCCCGCCAGCGCGCTGCCGGCCAGCCGCTGCTGCGCGGCGGCGAGCGCCTCGCCCACGTCGTCGGCCTCCCTCTCCGCCGGGGCGGGCTCGCGGCGGGCGCGGGCGGCCAGGAACATCCCGGCCAGCACGGCCGCCGCCGCGCCCAGCAGGGCCAGGCCGATGCGCAGGATCCACAGGTCACGCCCCGTGGCCCCCGTCAGCCGGCCGGCCCAGCTTGCGAGCATGGCGAAGAAGACGAAGACGCCGGAGGCGACGAGCCAGGGCCGGTTCTGGTTCATGGGCACGGCCGCGCGGGTTGTGGGGAGCGGAGGATGGTGGTCAGCGGGCGGAGAGCGCCGCGAGCGAGCGGATCTCGCCCACCCACGAGCCCAGCGACAGCCGGTAGGCCAGGAACAGGAGCACGGCGACGGCACACGCCACGGCCGCGGCACGCCACAGCCGCGGCACCCAGGGATCGTGGTCCAGCGGCACGGCCTCGTCCGCCGGGAGCGGCCACAGGGAAGACAGCGGCTCGCGCCCGCCGCGGATGCGCTCCACCTTTTCCCGCGCCGCGCGCACGTGCGCGTCCAGCGCGCCCCCGTTGGTGCCCGCGTAGCGGCCGCGGAAGCCGAGCAGCAGGCAGAGGAGAAAGACCTCCAGCACGTCCGCCGTCTCGTCGCTGTCCTGCCGCGCCAGCAGGTCGTCCAGGTGCGCGAAAAAGGTCTCGCCGGCCATGTGCTCGCCGAACACCTCCTCCTGCAGCGACTGGCGCGCCCACCCGGCCAGCGCGGGCTCGCCGGAGCCCAGGACGGACTCGTCCAGGAAGGCGGCGTACGCGTACAGCGCCAGCTTCACGGATCGCGGGTCGTAGCCGGCCTGCGTGGCGTCGCGGTTGGCCAGGGCTAGCAGGTGCTTGACCTGTGCGCGAAAGGTGTCGGCGTCGCTGGGGCGCTGGCGGTGGGTGCGCAGGCGCACGGCCGCCGTGAACGCCTCCTGCAGCGCCAGCGCCAGCTCGCCCCGGCGCGGGCGTACGGGCGAGGGGGCGGCGCGGACGGGAGGATCGAGCGTGGTGACCATCAGGGGGCCTGCCGCGGGAGGGATGGCGCCGGGGCCGCGGGCGCGGTCCAGGGCGGCGCGAGCGCGCGCTTCGCAGGCCAGTCTACCGGCCGCGCGTGGCACCGGGATGGGCAGTATTGCCTATTTCTTTGCCGTCCGCGGATCGGCGCGGCTGCTGGCGATCGGCCTAGAACACTTCGACCGGAGTGCCCTCCGCCGCCCACTCGAAGAGCGCCATGGCATCTTCTTCCTGCAGCCGCACGCACCCGTGCGAGCCCACCTGGTCGGTCAGGGCTCTCCCGGCCCGCAGCATCCACCACGGCGCGCGGCCGTGGTACTTGTGCAGCGCCTCGCCGTTGTTGGTGAAGAACATGGCATAGTCCATCGGTGCCTTGTACTTCCTGCTCGTGTACTTCCTGTATTTGAGCTTCACCGAGAACCCCCCCTTGGGCGTGGGATGATCCGAATCGCCCGTGACGCACTCACACTCTCGGACCACTTTGTCCCCCTCGTACGCGGTGACAGACTGCAGGGCCAGGTTTACCACGATCTTTTTCTTCGCCATGGTCACCATCACTCCTCATTGAAGTTCAGCCGGATGGTCGGCCTGAATCCTCCCTGTCGGTGCTCCCTTTCTTCCTGCGCTCACCCCTCCATGACGATGGACAGCTCCAGCTCGGCGCCGGGGATGGACTCGGGGGCGTAGGCGCCCACCTCGCCCGCCTCGCGGATGGCGGCCCAGCACGGGCCCTGGGTGCGCACGCGGAAGTAGTGCGTCCCCAGCCGCGGAGAGAGCGCGGCGGGGGGCGTCGGCTCGTGCTCCAGCACCAGGCCGGGATACGCCTCGCGTACCAGCCGCTCGATGTGCTGCGCGGAGCACAGCTTCACCCGCCGCGGCACCTCGCCGATGACCACGCCCGCCGCCGCCGTGCTGCGTACGCCCAGAAACCAGTGCGCGCGCTCCAGGCAGCGCCGGTCCGCCACGGTGCCCAGGTGGTACCAGTCGCGCGTCCGCGCCAGGGGCACCACGACGTGGCTCGTGGGAAGGACGATCTCCAGGTGCTCGCGGACGTGGCGCTCCAGCGCGCCGAAGCAGCGGTCCGCGGCGTCGTGGTCGTACAGCGGCAGGGCGCGCGGATCGCTGTCCAGCGCAAAGGTGCACAGGGCACCCGCCAGGCGCGAAAGCTCCGAGAACAGCCGTTCGGGGTGCGCCCCCCGCGCCTGGTGCAGGTGGTGCAGCGGCGCGCGGCTGGAGTGCAGCGCGTGCGCCAGCCACAGCCGCGGCCCCGCGCCGGTCGCCGCGCCCCCCGGCAGCTCCGCCCGAAGCGCGTCCATCTTGGCGTCCAGCATCTCCACCACGCGCGCGGCCAGCCCCAGCAGCCGCTCGCTGGCGCCGATCTGCAGGCAGGGCGGCACGTAGTCCGGATCGTAGACGAAGTGCCCCGCCCCGTCGCGCCGCACCCGCGCGATGGGCATCCACACCCGGTCGTCCCCGTCCATGGGCTCGGCGTCCAGCGACAGGCGAAAATTCTTGCGCCCCACCAGCACGGGCTTCGCGTCGCCGCCGGTGGCCTCGTCGGGGAGGCGGCGGGGCTCGGCGAGGTACCGCACCGCGTCGCGGCCGCCGTTCAGCCGCTCCGCCTCGCCGAACGACGGGCGGTCGGGGCGCTCGCGCGGCAGGGAGAGCAGCACGGCGTGGCTGTCGTGCACGGGCGAGAAGCGCTCGCGGACGTCCAGCGGCTCCGGCGGCGGGTCCTCGGGAAAGCGGAACGCCAGCCCGTCGGGCATGATGCCGCGGGCGTGGCGCACGGCCACGGTGCCGTTCAGCAGGGCCTCGGCGTCCAGCTCGATGCCGGCCAGGCCGTACGGCTTGAAGAAGAGCTGCGAGAGCGAAAAGGCGGCGACCTCCTCGAACCAGCGGGCCTGGGCCTGGAAGTGGTGCTGCGCGAGGTGCATCCCCTCGCTCCACACCACGGGCGACAGCGCGCTCATGGTGCGCCTCGCCACGCGCGCGCCGCGCCCCGCAGCTCTCCCCGGCTTCCCTTCGGCATGACCCTCTCCGCGTCAGAATTTGTTTTGCGCCCCGGTGGCGCGGCGGATTACTATTGCCCGGGCCCTTCGCCGCACCAGGACCCTCTCCTTCATCGAAATCCACTTTCATCCCGCCGCGAGGCCCCATCATGACCGCAGACGAGTTCCGCGCCCGGTACGCCCTCCTGGACCAGGTCGCCGGCGGCGGCGTGCGCACCTTTCACGCGGTCACACCCACGGCGGGCGTGGCCATGGTGCACTTCGTGGACGGGGGGATCACGCCGTACAACCTGGCGCTGCTGAGTGCGCTGGAGCGGCTGGAGCCGGAGCGCCGCGCCCGCGTCCGCGAGGTCACGGCGGTGGACGGCTCCATCACGGTGGTCACGGAGCTGCTCGCCGGCTTCCGATCCCTGCCGGCCTGGCTGGGCCTCGACGAAGCCGAACCGGCGCCCGCATCCCCCGCCCCCGCCACGCCCGATTCCGCGCACGCCACGCCGGATGGTCCAGCGGGTTCCGCTCCGCCCGCGCAGCCGGCCGCCATTCCATCCGATCCGCCCGCCGCGGACCCGGCGGAGTCGCCCGTCGCCGGGCGCGATACGGATGCTGCGCCAGCGCTCCCGGGGGAAGTGGATGCGCCGCGAAAGGAGCCCGGCGAGTTCACCCGCCTCTTCATGGCCGCCGACCTGACCGGCGCGCCCGCCTTCTCAGGGCCCGTCCCGCCGGCCGGTGCCGACTCAGCACCTTCACTCGACGCGGCTTCGCTCCGCGCGGAGACGGACCCCGCCCCCGCACCGCCGCCCGCATCCTCCGCCGCGCCTGCACCGCCCGTCCCGCCGCCCGCCGCACCGGCCGCGGAGCCGGGCGACTTCACGCGGCTGTTCCGCGCGCCGCTCGCCAGCGATGCGGCATCGCGCGCAGCCGCCCCGGCAAACCCGCCGGCTCCCGCCGCGGAGGAGGCGGCGCCTTCCCCTCCCGCCGCGCCGGAGACTGGGGCGACGGCGCCGCGGCCGGCGGACCCGGCTGCGGGGTTCGCCCCAGCGGCCGAGAGCCGGAGCCGGACGGACGAGCTCGCCAGCTTCCGCGCCGCCACCATTCCCCCCGCCGATCCGCCGCGCGCCCCCGCCGACCCGGCGGCCGCGGCGTTCCCCACACCCCCGCCGGCGGGCACCGGCACGGGCGGCGCGACGGGCGTGTTCTCCGCTCCGGTCCCGGACTCCGGCCCGGCCGGTGCCGCCCCCGCGGACGCGGGCGGGCGCGGCGAGTTCAGCCAGCTCTTCCAGCGGCTGGACCTGCCCGCGTGGGCCCTCCCCGCGCAGGACCGTCCCGCCTCTCCGCCGCCCGCGCCGGAGCCGCTGCGCCTGGAGCACGCGCCGGAGCCGCTGCCGCAGCCGGACGACGACTACGTGGACCGCCTGCTCAGCCCGTCGCCGCGCCTGCACGATGGCCCAACGGCGGAGCCCCCGGCCGATTCCGCGAGCTCGCTGCTGATGCCCGCGTTCTCCGCGCCGCACATCCCCGCCGGGCCGCCGCACCCCTCGCCGGCCGCTCCCTCCGCGCCGGCGCCGATGCCCCCGCCCGCCGCGCCGCTCCCCACCGGAGCACCGGCGCGCTCCACCACGCCGCTGATCGTGGGCCTGATCCTGGTGGTGGTGCTCGCGCTGGCGCTGGTAGCCTTCTTCGCCCTGCGCTGACCGGCGACGTCAGCGCTCCGGCAGCAGGACCACCAGGTCCATCTCCGGCGAGGGAAGCTCCGCGGGCGCGTAGACCGCCAGGTTGCGCGCCCGGCGGACGGCGTCCCAGTCCTCGCCGGAGCGCTCCAGGTGGAAGTACGACCACCCCAGCTTGGCGGGGAGGCTGGAGGGCGGCGACGCCGCGTGCCGCACGGCGATCCCCGGCAGCGCCCGCAGGATCAGCCGGTCGATCTGGTCCGCCGAGCTCACCTTGAGCAGCTGCGGCGCCCTGCGCAGCAGCTCGTCCTGCTTCATCTCCGCGCGGATCCCCAGGTACAGCTCGGGGGCGGACAGGTAGCGGTCCTCCTCCACGGCGGTCGCGTACACCATCCGCCCGCTGGGGCGCAGGGGGAGCGTGACGGCGTTCTCCGGCACCGCCGTCTCCAGCAGCCGCCGCAGCGTCTCGTCGAGCCGGGTGAAGCACTCCGACAGCTCGCCGTGGTCGTACGCCGGCAGGTCGCGCGGGTGGATGGAGGGCGAAAAGGTGGTGAGCGCGCCCGCGAGCTCGGCCATGGCCGTCCACAGCTCGCCCGGGTGCCCGCGGCGCACCTCCAGCAGGTGGCGGAAGCGGGGCAGGTGCGTGTTGACGGCGTACAGCAGCCAGAAGTGCGCGGCGTCCGCCCCTCCGAACTCCGCCAGGCCGCGCGTGCGCTGCCGCCGCGTGGCCGAGAGCGCGTTGCTGCGCGCGGAGAGCAGCTCCACCAACCGGCGCGCCACCGCCAGCAGGTAGCCGCTTGCGCCCAGGTCCAGCAGCGGCGGCACGAAACGGGGGTCGAGCTGAAAGGTGCCCGTGGGCGCGCGGACCACCCGCGCCACCCGCAGCACCGAGTGTCCCGCCAGCGCCTCCCCCTCGGCCAGCAGGCGCACGTTCTGGCGCGCGAGCTGGATGGGCTTTTCGGCCAGTCCCGTGTTGTCGTCGCGCCGCAGCGCCACCTCCGCCGTGTAGCGCACCGCGCCGTCACCCCCGTGCAGCGAGACGTTCTGGCCCCCGGGGCGGTGCTCGGGGATGGCCAGGTAGACGTCCAGCGAAGCCGCGTCCGTGCGCCACGCCTCCTTGAGCGGCTTGGGCGGGGGGAGCGGGCCGGCGGCGGGAAGGTCGAAGCCCAGGCCGTCGGGAAAGATCCCCGCGGCGTCGGTGAGCGCCACCGTGCCCCCCGCCAGCGCCTCCGCGTCCACCCCCAGCCGGCTGAAGCCCCAGGGAAAGAAGGTGAGCGACGAGAGCTGGAAGCCCACCAGCTCTTCCAGGAAGCGGTCCTGCGCCTGCAGGTGCTGCGGGGTCAGGAGCGTGCCCCGCGTCCACAGCACCTTTTGCATCTGCCGCATGGAGGTCCTTGCCCGGGCGGTGAGGGGCACGCGGCGCTGCCTGGCCGCGCGCCCGGGGAGCGGTGGACCTGGGTGTGCCCTCTACGGGCAGACCCCGGGGACCGTGGAGCCGGTGGTGTTCACGGGCGTGATGGTGGACGCGTTGAGCGCGAACACCGTCCACACGCGGTTGGTGGTGTTTGGCGCGGGGAACGCCGCCACCTGCTGGCTGCCGCGGAAGACCCGCACCTGCGCGCCCGACGTCCCCAGGCTGCCGCTTCCGGCGTACAGGTGCACGCTGAAGCAGTAGCTGCCCGTGAACTGCCGATGGATGGTGATGGTCTCCGGGCCGAAGCCGCCGGTCTCGTCCACGTCCAGCTCCACCGCCGTGGTGGTATCCACGGTGAAGCGGCGTGACGCGTAGTAGACGTGGAATCGGCCGCCGGACCCGTCCGGGCCGGTGAGGTGCGAGTCCAGGTCGTGCGGCTCCGCGCCCCAGGTGAGCACGATGCGGGTCTGGCCGGCGGGGAGCACGGGGCTGATGACGGCACGCTGCCGCCCCTCCGCATCGGGCAGCACGATGACGTTCGGCACGATCGCCGTGATCATGCCGGGCGCGGAGACGAACAGGGTGTACACTCCCTCGTCCAGCGCGGCGAGGCGCGCCTGGCCCGCCGCGGAGCTGGTCGCCATCCCCGCCACGGGTGCGGACTCCCCCGCGTTGGCGCCCTGCCGGGCGGTGACGGTCGCGCCCGCCACGGGCTGACTGTTCAGCGCGTTCTCCACGTCCACCCTCATCGCGCCGCGGCGGGGCACCACGGTCAGCTGCCCGGCCCCCGTCACCCCCTCGACCGCGGCGCGGACCTGCGCCTGCCCGGGCGCCACTCCGCGCGCGGTCCCCGACGGGCCCACTGCGGCGACGGACGCGTTCCCCGTGCTCCAGGCCAGCGTCCGCGCCAGCGCGTTCCCCCGGGCGTCGCGCGCCGTCGCCCGGAAGGCGAGGCTGTCCGCGCGCATCACGGTGGCCGTGTCGGGCGTCATCGCGACGGAGGCCACCACGGCGCGGACCGTCACCACCGCCTCCGCGCGGGCCGCTCCCGCCATCACCACCACCCGTCCCTGCCCCTCCGCCCGCGCCACCATGCGCCCGTCGGGGAGCACCTCGAGCACCGCCCCGTCCGGCCCGGACCAGGACAGCGCGGGGGCAGGCACCGTGTCCCCGGTCGCAAAGGTCACCACGGCGGCGGCCTGGAGGGTGTCGCCCAGGGAGCGGAACGACGGCACCGCGGCGAAGGACACCTCCGCCGGCACGGGAAGCAGCGCCACCTCGGCCGCGGTGTTGGCGCCGCGCGTCAGGCGGATGTCCTCCGCGCCGGTGAAGACCGCGCGCCCGTGCCAGCGCAGCTCCACCGCCAGCCTCAGCTGCTCTTCCGCCTGCTCCAGGCCCAGGGTCAGGCTGCCGCGGATCACGCCGGAGTCGGCGGGGGCGGCGGCAAAGGAATCCGCCAGCACCACGGTTTCGCCGCGCAGCAGGCGCACGTGCACCGCGTCCACGCGGTCGAAGGCGCGGCCGGGGCCGTTCGCCTGCAGCGCCGGGGACAGGGAATACGAGACGGAGAGCCGCGCGGGGGAATCGGCGGGGGCGGCCAGGAAGTCGGCGCACGCCGCCGCGCCGGCGGCCAGCAGCGCCGCCGCGGCCGCGATGCGCGCGCGAAAAAAGATGGATGCGCGCATGGCTACGGCCTCCCCCGGCGAAGGGTGAAGCCCAGCTCGATCCCGGTGAACGGACTCTCCGCCCCCTCGCGCACCAGCACGCTCCCCAGCCGCAGCCGGGCCGAGGGCATCAGCACCACGACGCCGGACGGCACCTCGGCCGACGCGCCTACGCCCACGCCGTACCCTTGCCCCACCCCGTCCGCGCTCCGGAAGATACGCCCGTCCACGCTGGGGAGCAGCGCGGCGCGCCCCAGCGCCAGGCGCGCCCCGGCGCCGAGAAGAAAGAGGTTCTGCGCGGGGAGCTCCGCCGACGCATCCACCAGGCTGGACCCGTTCTCCCGGTGCAGCACGCCGGCGTACACCACGCCGGAGCGCCGCCCGCGCGCGAACGCGTACGAGCCGATGAGCTGCTGGCGGTTGCCGGAGCGGTAGAGGTTGCCGCCGCCCAGCCGGTCGTGCGCGAACCGGTGCCCGCTGGCCTGCAGCGTCGCCTTCCCCGCCCCGAACGAGCGGTCGACGGCGAGGCGCACAAAGGTTTCGTCGCCGGGGCGATAGGCGGGGCCTTCTTCGTCGAACGCCTGGTACTCGCGGCTGGCGCGGAACCCGCCGGCCGCGCCCACCCCCACCGCCCCGAAGCGCCGCGCCGCCGACACGTTGCCCCCGATCCCGCCGCCGCTCCCCCAGTTGGAGACGGCGAAGGGGAGCAGGTCCGAGGCGACGACCGCCGCCACCTCCAGCTCCTCCGCCGAGAGCCGCGCGCGGCCCGTGGGGAGCACGGCCACCCCGGTGACCGTCATCCACTCCCCCACCACGGGCACCGCGACGCGCAGCTCCGTGTCCGTCAGCCCCTCGAGCGAGGCGTCCGAGCCGTCCGCGCGCCGCACGGCCGCCGCGGCGAAGGCGCCGGAGAGGGTGAGGCGCACCCGCCCCGCCACCCGCGCCTCGGCCCAGAGCGGCACCGTGACGAGCGACACGCGGTCGATCCCCACCGCGCCCGCCTCGCCGAAGCCGTAGCTTTCAATCCGCACGCCGCCCCCCGCCGTCCAGGGAGGCCCGTCCGCGCCCTGCGCCGCGGCCGGGGGGGCGGCCGCCAGCGCCATCAAGAACAGGGAAACCGGCCAACCAGCCATTGTCGTCTTGCGCATGATCGTCATCCCGCACCTCTATGGACGTCGAATGATGAACTCCACACGGGCCGCCGCATCGCGGAAGCCCTCCCTTCCGGTCGCCTCGGCGGCGGCGTCGCGCGTGCCGGCGCCGGGTACCAGCCGCTCCACCTGCACCAGCGCCGCGTCGGGCGACAGCTCCGCGCCGGCCATGCGGGCGAGCTGCGTGGTGGTCACGCCCCCCGCGCGTGCGGCCGCGGCGGAGGCCTGGGCCTGCTGCTGCGCGGCCGCGAAGCCGGGGTCCAGTGTGGCCGCCTGCATGAAGTGGGTGGCCGCCTGGGCGAAGTCGCCCGCGTCCGCCGCCTCCAGCCCGCGCCCGTAGGCCAGTACCGCCTGCAGGTTCTCCGTGGGCCGGCTCAGCACCCGCTCGCGCTCCGCGGGGGTCAGCTCCACCCCCAGCTGCCGGTGGATGGAGAGCGCCAGCCCCTTTTGCATCTCGAACAGCCCCTGCGCGCCGCCACGCTGCCCCATGGGCTCGCCGGCCGGCTGCGCACCGCCTGCGGTCACCCGCGCCACGCGCACCTCCAGCTCCAGCGCCTCCTGAGTCCCGCCGATGTGCCCCTGCACCACGCTGCCGGCCCCCAGAAGCCGCCCGCCGCGCGCGGCGGTGGCGGGATCCACGCGTCCGGACTCCGCCAGGCCGATCTCGTCAAGAAGCTGCTGCACGCGGGCGCGCTCCAGCACCTCCAGCCGCCCCGTGACGGCCAGGTCGGTGGAGAGGAACTCCGCCAGGGCGCGCTCCAGCGGCCGCAGGCTCCTGTCCGCGGAGTCGGCGCGGAAGGGGAACACGGCCACGCTGTTCGGCCGCGGCTCAGCGCCGGCCAGCGCTCCCTCGCGGGTGACGGCCTGGCGCACCTCCGCCTCGCGAGCCCGCCGGTCCAGCAGCGCCAGCCGTCCGCGAAGCTCCGTGCGCATCCGCCGCGAGGCGCCGGTGCGCGCGTACGATTCGTAGACGCGGCGCGCGCAGTCCAGGTCGCCCTGGTCCTCGCAGGTGAGCCCCAGGAAGAGGGTGGCGCCGTCGTCGCGGGGGGCGCGGACGTGGGCGTCGTCCAGCACTCGCCGCGCGTCGTCCAGGCGCCCGGCCTCGCGGTACGCCGCCCCCAGCCGCACGGCCGACTGCACGTCGTCCGGCTGGCGCTGCACGCGCGCTTCCAGCGCGGGGATCTCCGCGGTGGGCCCGGCCTGCGGCGGCGTGGCCCCGGCGCACGCGCCGGCGGTGACGAGCCCGGCCAGCAGCGCGGCGCGCGCGCGGCGGGCTGGGCGCGGCGGGGTGCCCGCGGGGTGGGCGGGCGCGCGAGGGGGCTGCGTCTGCGACACGGGGAGTCTCCGGAGGAGGATTGCTGCCGTGCGGGCCGGCCGTGTGGCCGGCGCGATCAAAGGGGAAGGCGGGAGCGGGCGGGGACCGTTGTCCGTGGAGGCTGCCCGGGCTCCGGCTGGCACTCTAAAGGGGGATCAGGGGCGGGACATGGGCAGTTCTGCCCATCTTGGGCGAGCGCAAACCGGGAGGACGAAGACTCCACACAACGAGTCAGCAGAGCCAGCAGAGGACGTCCGTCCTCTGCTGGCTCTGCTGGCCTGGTGGGAAGACCCTTCGAGGTACGCGGAGTTACCTCACGCACCGGTGCCGTCAGCCGCCGGGTTCCACCTGGTAGACGATGGAATCGTCGTCGAGGTCCTCGCGCAGCTCCATTCCGCGCGCGGGCTCGTCGTAGAACACGCCGGCGTACCGGCTGCCCCTGGCGGTGACCCCCTGCCCGGCGCTGCGCTGGCTGATTGACTTTCGCAAAGCGCTGTAGGCTGGGCGGGCCCGTGTGTTCTTTGCGAGTTCCCGCAGCGTCCCCTGTTCCAGCACGGTGCCGCGCATTCGACCGCCAGACACCACCAGGATGTCTTCTTCGCCGCTGTCCAGGAAGGACGTGTCGCCCGCCCGCCGCGGGACGGCGCCAACCGAAAGGTAGATCTCGTCGTACTTGTGCTCCCGCAGGATTTCGCAGAGTTCCCCGGGCGCCACCTCGCGGCATTCCCCGGGGTGGCCCCAGCGGCGTACGATCACACGCAAGCCACGCGACTCGGCTTCGTCCCGCAGGATTCCGCAGAGGGTGTCGGGGTGAAGGAAAAAGCTGGTTTCGGCCATGTCAACGGCACGGTTTCTTGTACGGGTGGAACTTGATGCTGCGATGCTTTCTGGCCGCGTAGTCGCGGATGTCGTCGAGCGCTCGCCGCTCGCGTGCAATGGGGGTGCCGTTCAGGTTCTGCAGCCCCACGTTGTGGTGCGTGATCTTGCCAGTCGCGGGATCCCTGAAGGATGCGTCGGCCCGCCGATAAGGCTTGTCGCCGCCGGGCGTCTTGATGACGATCTCGGTCTTGCTCCCACCCCCGATGTGCTCCAGCCCCGCCGCCCGTTCTTGACGGATGATCTGCCGGATCTTCTTGTTGTGGGCGGCGTTGGCACTGGTCTTGGGACCCGGCTTGCGGTACGGCCGCCCCGACTTGGTGACCTTGTTCTTCCACCGCTGCGTCCCCGCGCCCTCAGTCCCGGCCAAGCCGAACGGGTCGATCCACTCCGTGGGGCCAGGAACGTAGTTGTAGAGGTTGAGCCCGCCACACAGCCCCACGGGGTCCGGCTGCGTGTACATCCGCAGCTCCGGGTCGTAGTAGCGAAAGCGGTTGTAGAACAGCCCCGTCTCTCGGTCCTCCAACTGGCCGGGAAAACGGAAGGGGATCTCGTCCGTTCCGCTCCCCGCCGGCGGCTCGCCGAATGGCCCGTAGCCGGCCCGCCACACCGACCGCCCATCGCGATCCACCGCAAGGCACGGCGTGCCGAGCGCGTCACCCTCCAGCAGCAGCGTGTGGCCCGCCTCCAGCACCGCCAACGGCTCGAACGACTCTGGCCAGAACACGAACTCCCGCTCGTCCGCCGCCCCGCGCGAAGCGTCGGGCCCGGACCCGCGCACCCGCTCGCCCAGAGGCACATCTTCGTCCCACAGCAGGTCCACCACGCGCCCACCGACACGCTTTTGCACGCGGCGGCCCAACGCATCGTACGCGAACTCCACCACCTGCCCGTCGCCGCGCTCCACGCGCGCCAGGTTCCCCGCCCCGTCGTAGCCGTAGTGGAACGCCTGTCGGACACCGCGCTTCTCCACCAGGTTGCCGTCCGCGTCAAACCGAAGCGTCCATCCATCCACGCCCCCTGCCGCGGCGGACTGCGGGCCGGTGTCCAGGGGCGCCGCGGGAACGTTGCCCGCCCGGTCGTACGCGTACCGGCTGACCGTTCCGTCGGGGGCGCGCGCAGCCACCAGCCGCCCTGCCGCATCGTGTTCGTACCGCGTCACTCCCCGTTCGGGGGTCCCCGCGAGCACCATCTGTCCGGCGGCGTCCCAGCGATAGCGCCGGTCCAGCAGCCGGGCCACGGGCGAGGAGGTCCGCTGCGCTTGGAGGTCGTGGGTGGGCAGGTACTCGCGCTCGCTCACCACGTCCCCCGGGAGTGCCCTGCGGACCTCGCGCCCTACGCGGTCGTAGCGGAACTCCAGCAGAGTGCCCTGGGGATCCGCCACCTCGGCCAGCCGCTCTTCGGCGTCGTACGCCATGCGCAGCACGCGGCCGAACGGGCCCGCGCGCTCCACGCGGTTACCCAGCGGGTCATAGCGGCTGGTGAGCACGGTGCCGTTGAGCGCCTCGCGCACCACCCGACCGGCGGGGTCGTACTCGAACTCCACCCGCGCGGCCGCGTTCTCGGCGCAAAGCAACTGGCCCGCGGCGTCGTAAGCGAACCGCTCCTCCTTACCGCCGGGGAGCACACGCCCGGTGAGCCGCCCCAGCATGTCGCGCCTCAGGCGAGTCGCCTCCCCCGCTCCGTTCTCCAGCCCCACCACCTCCCCCGACTCGTCGTACGCGTAGCGCAGCCGTCGGCCGGAGAACTGCCGCTCCTCCACCACCCGCCCCAGCAGGTCACGGTGCAGCGTCCACGCGCGCCCCGTCGCATCCCGAACCCGCGCCAACTCGCCTTCGCCGTCGTATTCGCAGGTGAAGGTGGCGCCCTCCGCGTCCGTTTCCGCGAGCAGGCGGTCCAGCATCCCGTAGGTGCTCCGCGTCACGCGCCCCAGCTCGTCCACCTCGCGCACCACGTTGCCCCGCGCATCGTACGTGAAGGCGCATGTGTCCCCGGCCTCGTCCCGCAGCCCGACCACACGGCCCACCAGGTCGCGGGACAATCGCATTTCCCCGCCCTCGGCATCGGTCCGGCGTACCATCCGCCCCAGCGCGTCGTGATCCAGGTACGTGACGGCACCGGCGCGGTCTACTATCCAGCGGGGATTCCCCTGATCGTCCCACTCGATGCGGCTTTCGCGGCCCAGGGGATCGGTAACGGCCAGCAACAGACCGCGCGCGTCGCGCTCGTACCGGTACGTGGCGCCCGCGGGATCGGTGAGGGCCAGCAGACAGCCGCGCCCGTCGTACTCGTGCTTCCAGGAGTTGCCCAGCTCGTCCGCGAATTCCACCGGGTTGTCGGCCGCGTCGTAAGCAATGCGCCGCCGGCACCGCGCCGGGTCCAGCACCTCCACCAGGTTCCCGCGTCCGTCGTGCACGTAGCGGCTCTCGCCGCCCAGGGGGTCCGTTTCCGAAACGTGCTCGCCGTACTCGTTCCATTCCGTCAGCCACGCGTTCCCCAGCGCGTCCACCATGCGCGTGACCAGCCCCAGCTCGTCGCATTGGTACAGGGTGCGGCCGCCGCGAGTGTCGGTGACGGTGGTCTGCCGGGCCGGGAGGTCGTACGCGAGCTCGCGGCCGAACAATCCTCCGTCGCCCCAGGTTCGGAGGCAGCGGGCCTCGTGCGTGGCCCCGTCGTACTCGAAATGGAAGCTGAGCCCCGCACGGTCGGTCTCGCATACCAGCAGGTGCTCGCGCCAGGCGTAGCGGATGGAATGCGCGTGCGCGTCGTGCGCCGCTACCAGGTCCCCGTGGCCGTCGTACCGGTAGGTCACCGCGCGAAAGGTCTCGCCCGGGCGGTCGGGGTGCGGCGCCACAAGGGCGATGATATGCCCCTCCTCGTCGCTCTCAACGGACAGCTCGCGCCCGGCGCTGTCAGTGATGCCGGCCAGGCGGCCTCGAGCGTCGTACCGAAAGCGGATGGCGTTGCCGCAACGGTCCTCCACCGACGCCAGTGGGCACACGGTGCCAGCGGGAGCGGAAGCGAACCGGAACGCAAGCCCGTGCGCGTCCCGCAGGGCGTACCCCCGGGCGTCGCGAAAGAGGGTGAGCTTTTCGCCCCGGTCAAAGTGCTCCTCGCCTTCCGCCAGCGGCAGAAAGGGCAACGGGCGGCCGTCGGCCAGGCGCACGGCCACGGCGCCTTCCTCCTCCAGCAGCGCCAGGTCATAACTGTGGTGCCAGCCGTGCCCCAGGGGCCCGTCATACACCGAGGTGCTGTACCACACCCGCTCCCAGCGAAAGGGGACGGGCCCGGCGAGCTCCAGCTCCACCTCCTCCGTCAGCACCTTGCCTGTCGCCACGTCCACCGGGTGGCCCGTCACGGTGCAGATGGAGCGATGCACCCGGTTTCGCACGCTGGGCGGCACACCCAGCTTGTCCATCCCCTTCTTTGCGGCCGCGTGCGCCTTTTTCGACAGCGCCTTCATCCGCCGGCTGCTCTTCCGCAGCTTGCGCAGCTTCTTCAGCCCCTTGCCCAGGGCGGACATCCCCAGCCGCATCCCGATCGCCATCATCGACACGGTGGGCGGGCCGCCGACCAGCACGGGGGGGCCGGCGGGAATGGAGAGGACGACGCTGGTGGGGAGGAAGAGGGACCTTGCCTTGCTCTTCTTCTTGATCCGCGGCGGCGACGGCATGCCGATGTCGTGGCAGCTGAGGGCGGGCATCCCCAGACGGCTCAGGGGCTCGTCGTCCGCCAGCACCGTGGCGGAGCCCATGAACACCTCGCACTCGTTCCCCGGCGGCTTCACGAACATGCCGCCGATGGGGATGTGCGGCGGCGCCGCGATCCCCGCCGAGCCCGCCGTGGCGCGCGGGATCCCGTTCACCATCACCGTGCCGCCGACGACGGGGATGAAGTCCATGGGGTCCAGCACCATCCCGATGAACGGGTGCGGGATGGGGATGGGCGGCACGGGTCCGGGGGGCTGGACGATGTGGATGTCCACCCCCAGCACGGGGTCGAACTGCTTGGCGGCGATCACGGGGCCCCCGCCGCGGCGGCCGGACGCCAGGCCCGGGTGCCCAGCAGCGCCGCCATCCGACGCTCGACGCCCTCCGCGTGCGCGGGCGAGTGCAGGGCAAGGCGCAGCATCCCCTCGCCCGCGTACGGAAGGGTGGAGAGGGCGCGCTCCTCCGGCGGCAGCGCCTCGCCGGCGTCCAGGGCGCGGGAGCCGTGCAGCCACGCCCGCTCGGCGTCGCCGTGCTGCTCGTGGCAGTACGCGGACATCCGCCAGCACTCCATGGCCATGCGCCGGTCGCCCGCGCGCTGCGCCAGTGGGAGCGCGCCCTCGTAGGCCGCCGCCGCCCCCGCGAAGTCGCCCGCGGCAAACCGCGCCCCGGCGCTGCCGAGCGCCGCCTGCAGCCGCAGCCCGGGGCCCGCCTCGTCTCCGTGCGCCTCGGCCTGGGCGCCGGCCGCGTCCGCCCGGGCGTAGGCGGCCACGGCGTCGGCCGTGCGGCCCGCCCCCATGAACCCGCCGCCCATCGCCATGTGGACGGCGGCCGACAGCTGCGGCCAGCCGTGCTCGGTGGCCACGGCCACGGCGCCCTGCCCCGCCCGCTCCGCGCCCGCCAGATCGCCCGCGCCTAGCGCCGCCGCCAGAGCCGCGAAGGCGACGCGGAACTGCCCGCCGGGCGATGCCGTGCCGCCGGCACGCGCAAGCTCCTGGTAGGCGGCGGGCATGTCCAGCCCCGCGGCCACCGTGCGCACGCGCTCCGGGTCCGCCGCCGCCAGCCCTTCCAGCGCGGGCGCCTCCACGGAGTCCACCACCACCAGCCGCACGCCCTCGGGCAGCCGTTCCGCCGCCGCGAGCAGCCACCGCTTCCACTCCGCGTAATCCGCCACCTCCGCCGGCGCCAGCACCAGCGCGAGCCGCTCCATCAGCTCCGTGTAGTGCGCCTGCAGTGCCGCGCAGCCGTCGGCGAACGCCAGCAGCGAGTGCGTGCCGGGCGCGGGCGCGGGTGGCTCCCAGGGGTGGCCGGGCACGCCCTCCTCGGCCAGCGCGTCCGCGGCCTCGGCATACTGCCGGCGCAGCTCGTCCAGCAGGGCGGCCCCGTACGAGTCTACGTCCCGGAACGGCTCCGCCAGGCGAACGAACAGGTCCGGCGTCTCGCCCGTGCGCTCGTCGCTTTCCACCGCCAGGAACGCCTCGATCATCCGCCATTCGTCGGCGCGGATCATCCAGCGCAGCAGCCGCGGCTCCGGCGCCTGCGCGAACTCGTTCCACTGGTCGTGCAGCAGGTCCAGGCGGCGCTCGACGGCGTTCTTTCCAGCGCTCACGGAGACTCGGGGTGGAGGGTGGAGCGGGGGGCGGGACGAGGCGCGGGAAGGGTCAGTTCAGCTTGACCGTGGCGCCCGTGATCTCGTTAATGGCGGTGGCGGCGGACTTCACCATGGCGCCCGCTACTTCCATGCTGGCAGGCGTGCACTTCACGGACGACGCGGCCACGGCCATGGACGCCTCGGCGTCGCCGCTGACGGCGATCGTGACGCCGTTGATCTTGATGTTGACTCCGCTCAGCTCGATGTTGCCGCCGGCGTCCATGGTCAGGCTGCTGGAGCCCACCTGGATGCTGATCTTCGTCGCCGCGGTGACGGCGATCTCGGAGCCGGTGGAATCGAGCGTGACCTTGCTGGCCACCGTGGTGGAGAGCGTGCTGTCAAAGGTTTCGGAGACGGCGCCGGCCACGTGGTACGTCGCCGTCCCCGCCGCCACGTCGTGGCTGTACTTGCCGCTGCTTACGGTGATGCTGGTGTCGCCGGTGACCGTCTCGGTGTGCTTGCCCTGCACGGTGATGGTGCGGTCGTTGTTCACCGTCTGGGTGTCGTCGTGCTCCACCGTGGTTCCCATGTCGTACTGGGCATGGATGGTCACCTGCTCCGTGCCCTTGGTGTCCGTCATGGTGATCTCGTTGTAGCCGCCGCCGCCTTTCGACGACCGCGACTTCATCCCCATCTGGATGCCGGCGCCGGGAAGGTCGAAGGGAGGCGTCTGCTCGGCGTTGTACACGCTCCCCGTAACCAGCGGGCGGTCGGGGTCGCCCTCCAGGAACTCCACGACCACCTCGTTGCCGATGCGGGGGATCTGCACGGCGCCCCACCCCTTCCCCGCCCACGGCTGCGCCACCCGCACCCAGCACGACGAGTTCTCGTCCTTGCGGCCCACACGGTCCCAGTAGAACTGCACCTTGATGCGCCCGTGCGAATCCACCCACACCTCCTCGCCGGCCGGGCCGACCACGAGCGCCGTCTGTGAGCCGTGGATCACGGGGTGCGGCGTGGCGCGGCGGGGGCGGTAAGGGACGGAGTGGGGGATGGCGAGGAAGTGGTTGCGGTACTCCATGGGCGCGCCTTCCCACGCCCGGTAGTCGCCGGCGCTGGCCACGTGCTGCACCTGCAGCAGCATGTACGGCTGGTTGGCCGCGGGGCGGAAGTGGTCCGTCAGCTCGAAACGGAAGCCGCTCTGGAAGGCGCGGCAGGTGCTCTGCCCGCGCACCACCTGGCGCAGCGCGGCCGCCTCCTCCAGCCGGATGCGCGCGTAGCGGTCGCCGTCGTCCGGCGCGGCGAAGTCGCCGGGGTAGTCGTAGTCCTCCTCGGGGTCATCGGCGGCGATGGCGCTCTCCAGCTTGAGCGAGGGCTGCAGGAAGTCGTAGTCCCGCAGCATCACCTTGCCGGTGCACGCCTGCTCCTCGCTGTGCAGCATCCCCACGACGTCGCCGCCCTCGTGGCCCAGGAAGCGCGCGGCGGGGATCACGGGGCAGGGCTGCACGGCGCCGTTGTCGTCGGCCACCACCAGCAGGTGCCGCTCGGGCGTGTGCTCGAAGAAGTAAAAGATCCCCTCCTCCTCCATGAGCCGCGAAACGAACTCCAGGTGCGTCTCGCGATACTGCACGCAGTACTCGCGCTTGGGGTACGAGCGGGTGCAGCGCAGCTCGAAGTCGGCGTGGCCCAGCCGGCGGAACAGCTCCTCCAGGATCTCGGGGACGCTCAGGTTCTGGTAGATGCGGCTCTCGCGCGACAGGGAGAGGAACCAGATCCAGGGAACGATCTCGGCCTGGTACGTGGTCAGCTCCTCGTCGCGCCCCTCCTGCACGAAGCGGCGGATGAGCCCGTGAAAGACGCGCTCCTCGCCCGTGGAGAGGGTGAGCGTGACCACGGCGGGGGTGCGCAGGAGGCTGGCAGCGGCCACGGCGTCGTCCTCCGAGACGAGGTCCAGCCCGAAGGAGAACGGAGTGGAAACGCCCTCCACGCCGGACACGCCCTCCAGCAGCAGCACGTCGGGTCCCAGGACCGTCTCTACCCGTATGGGGCGGTTGGCCTGCGTGTAGCTCATGGCGTCGTGCGGGTGATGCGTAGCCGGCCCCGGACGCGCAGCCGGACGCTGGACGTTTGCGAAACCATCATACGAACCGTCCGCCGCTCATCGTCTCCTCCACGAACAGCGTTCCCCCACCGCACGCAGTCAGCGCATTCATCAACGTCTTGAGCTGATTGCGGTCCTTGAGCACGATGCACCCGTCGCTCCCGTGCGGACCGGCTCCGTGGATCAGAAAGCCGCTGCGGGTGAACATCGGCTGGCCCCCGGTTGGCGTTAGCCGGGCCGAGAGCTTGAGCTTGGGGTGGATCGAGGGCGTGGCAACGGCATACTTGCCCGTTGGCAGCGGCCCGCCGTGCACGTGCCCCGCCCCGCTCCCTGTGGTCTTCAGCCCCGTGCTATAGGGGTTGTTGACGGATTTGGCCGACGGGTTTTTCGTGCTTCCCCCACCGCCCCCGCAGATTGCGGGCATCTGGATGAACTCGTCGTTCAGCATCCCGACGAGCAGCCCTTCCCAGATGTAGTACGTGAGCGATGCCTTCATGAGTCGCCTCTTTCTGTCCTCGCCTCTTACGCGGCCGCAGCCTCCGCGACGTCCGCGGTCTCCGCCAGCAACGTCCCCGGAACGGGCACAGTGGCGGGGTGCGCGGCGTAGGTGAAGGCGCCGCGCTCGTCAACGCCCACGCGGATGCTCACGGGGGGCGTGCCGTCCACCAGGGCGCGCAGCAGGATGCGCGAGATCTCGGGCAGCAGCGTGTTGGTGAGCAGGTTGTCCACGTTGCGGGCGCCGCTCTCCACCTCGGTGCAGCGCGCGGCGATGGCCTCCGACACCGCCTCGTCCAGCACCAGGTCTACGCGGTGCGTCTCGCGCAGGCGGCGGCGCACCTTGTCCACCTTGAGGCCGATGATGCGGCGCAGCGCCTCGTCGCGGATGGGGAAGTAGGGGATGATGACGGTGCGGCCCAGGAACGCGGGCTTGAACACGCCGTCCAACTCCGGCTTGAGGGCGCGGGCCAGCCCGTCCGCCGAGGGCAGCGTCTCGGGGTCGGCGCACAGCTTCATGATGCTCTCCGTCCCCGCGTTGGTGGTGAGGATCAGGATGCAGTTGCGGAAGTCCACCTGCCGCCCCTCGCCATCCTCCATTACCCCCTTGTCGAACACCTGAAAGAAGAGCTCGAGCACATCCGGGTGCGCCTTTTCGATCTCGTCCAGAAGCACCACGCTGTACGGGCGCCGCCGCACGGCCTCGGTGAGCACCCCGCCCTCGCCGTAGCCCACGTAGCCCGGGGGGGAGCCCTTGAGCGTGCTCACGGTGTGGGGCTCCTGGAACTCGGACATGTTGATGGTGACCAGGTTGTGCTCGCCGCCGTACAGCAGGTCGCTCAGCGCCAGCGCGGTCTCCGTCTTCCCCACGCCGCTGGGGCCCACGAGCAGGAACACGCCCACGGGCTTGCCCGGGTCCTCGATCCCCGCCCTGGAGGTGCGGATGCGCTGGCTGATCGCCCCCAGCGCGTGCGACTGGCCGATGATGCGCCGCTCCAGGTGCGTCTCCAGCTCCAGCGCCATTCCCAGGTCGTCGCGCAGCATCTTGCCCACGGGGATCCCCGTCCACCCGCTGATCACCTCGCCGGCGAGCACGGCGTCCACGCACACCGGCACCAGCGGCGCCCCGCCCTGCAGCGCCTGCAGCTCGCCGTTCCGCCGGTCCAGCTCCGCCCGCAGCGCCGCGGCGTCCGCGGGCGCGGCGCCGTCCGGCGCGGGACCGTGGCCGGCGAGGGCCTCGAGCCGTTCGCGGGCGGCGCGGACCTCCGCCACCAGGGCGCGCTCGCGCTCCCAGCGCTCCGTCAGCGCGGCCAGCTCCGTCTCCGTCCGCAGCCGCGCGGAAGCGATGGCGGCCAGCGCCTCCGCGTGGTCGGCGCCGGTGGCCTGCTCGCGCTCCAGCACCCGCGCCTGCACGTCCAGGTCGTCCAGCCGCCGCCGCGCGTCCTCCACGGGTCCGGGGGTGGCGTTCTGCCCCAGCGACAGCCGCGCGCAGGCGGTGTCCAGCACGCTCACGGCCTTGTCGGGGAGCTGGCGGTCCGGCAGGTAGCGGTGCGACAGGCGCACGGCGGCGCGCACCCCGTCGTCCAGGATGCGCACGCCGTGGTGGCGCTCCAGGGCGGGGGCCACGCCCCGCATCATCACCAGGCAGGCGTCTTCCGACGGCTCCTCCACCTTGACTACCTGGAAGCGCCGCGCGAGGGCCGGGTCCTTTTCGAAGTACTTCTTGTATTCCGACCAGGTGGTGGCGGCCAGCGTGCGCAGCTCGCCGCGGGCCAGCGCCGGCTTGAGCAGGTTGGCGGCATCCCCCTGCCCCGCCTGCCCCCCGGCGCCGATCATGGTGTGCGCCTCGTCGATGAAGAGGATGATGGGCACGGGCGAGCTCTTCACCTCCTCGATGAGCCCCTTGAGGCGGTTCTCGAACTCGCCCTTGATCCCCGCGCCCGCCTGCAGCAGCGCCAGGTCCAGCGTGCGGACGGCTACGTTGCGCAGCACGGGCGGCACGTCGCCCTGGGCGATGCGCAGGGCAAAACCCTCCACCACCGCCGTCTTTCCCACGCCCGCCTCGCCCACCAGGATGGGGTTGTTCTGCCTGCGGCGGGTGAGGATGTCCACCACCTGCCGCACCTCCGCGTCGCGCCCCAGCACGGGGTCCAGCTGGCCGCCGCGGGCGCGCTCCGTGATGTCCACCGTGTACTGGTCCAGGTTGGGCGTTCGGCCTCCCGGCACCGGCCCCGGCTCGTCCGCGCCGCCGCCGCGCGCGGGTGCGGCAGCCTCTTCGGCCGAGGCGGCGACGACCTGCGGCAGGTCGCGGCGCAGATCGGCGGCGGGGATCTTTTCCAGCTCGCGGCTGATGGAGCGCGCCAGGCGGGCCAGCTCGTCGTCCGCCAGCAGGGCGACGAGGGTGTGGCCGCTGCGGATCTCGCCCGCGCCGTAGTCCAGCGAGGCGGCGGTCCAGGCCGCGGCCAGCATCTCCACCAGCCTGGGGCTGAGCGACGGCGTGCGGGCGTTGCCGGTCTTGAGCCGGTCCAGCCCCGCCGCCAGGTCGCGCGACAGGCGCGAGCGGTCCACCTCGTAGTGGCGCAGGATGAAGCCCAGGTCGGCGTCGGGCGCGTCGAGCAGCTTCAGGAGGTAGTGCTCCACCTCCACGTCGTAGTGCGTGCGCGACAGGCACAGCCCCGCCGCCGATTCCACGGCGGCGCGCGTGTGGTGGTTCAGCTTCGCGATCAGGGAGCGGACGTTGGCGTTCATGCAACGGGCCTCTGGATGAAAGGAAGTGCCTGTGATTCGGGTACCGCGGGCGCCGTTCGCCTTCTACAGCCGGAGCAGCGTGTCGTCCGCGTCTCGCGGAAAGTCCCGCGTCCGCGCCCAGGTGCTCCAACCAAGCGGCTGCCCCTGCCCCTCCTCCGCGCCGATCACGCACGCGGGGACCTCCTCGCGCGCCAGCACCAGCCGCAGCTCGCATTCGAACTGGTCGTGCGTGTAGAAGCGCACCAGACGGCGCAGAAGGGGGTACGCGTCGCCCGTGGGGAGGAAGCGGTCGTACTCGCGCTTGCCCAATGGGCCCAGGCGGACGCGGATGCCGGACTGCGGATGCCACACGCCGTCGCCCACCACCGCGCCCAGCCCCACCTGATCCGCCGCGCCGCAGTCGTCCTCGCCCAGGCGGCACTGATCGCTTTCCGGCAGCGGATACCAGCCGCCCACGAACTGCTCCACTTGCGCCTCCACGCCGAACACCTCGCCCAGCAGCTGCTCCAGCCCCGCGGCGCTGCGCGGCAGCGGCGCGAACAGCCCGGCGTAAAAGACCAGCGCTTCTTCCGGCGCGGCGCGCGGACCCGCGGCGCCCGGTCCCTCGCCCGTGGCGTCCAGCAGGTGGCGGCGAAGCGCGTCGCTCTCTCCGCGCTCGGCCGCGATGGTCACGCGGGCCTTTTCCCAGGCGCGGTAGAACAGGGAGAGCGCGCGATGGTGGAACAGGTCCAGGAACTCGCCGGCGGCCTCGTCGCGGGCCCGGTTGCGCTGGCGCACCAGCAGCGTGTAGTGCAGCGGCAGCACGCCCAGCGGGCCGGTGAGGCCCATGAAGTTCACGCTCATCCGCGCGGGGCGGTCCGCCCCCATCGCCAGCCCGTGCACCTCGCCCGGCGGAAACGCGATGCTGGGGTTGGCGGAAAATCGCACCACCTCGTCCGCCGGGTCCGCGAAGCGCCCCACCCGCGCCCGGCCGGGGCGCAGCCGCTCCAGCAGCCGCACCGCCTGGAAGAAGCCGAACGACGCGGGGGCGTCCCCCAGCACCCGCTCCGCCGCCTCCAGGGGCGCCGGCCCCGCCGCCGCCCCCTCCTCGCGCTCCGGCTCCGCGGCGGCGGCGACGACGGGGAAGATCGGCGGCGGCTCGACAGGATCGGCTAGAGCAGCGGCTTCCATCCCGCCCTCGGCGCCCACTCGCGCAGCGGCTCCTTGCGCTGCCGCGTGCGCGCGGCCAGGACGCAGAAGCTGTTCATCGACACGTACAGCCCCAGGAACCGCTCCAGCACCGCGGCCAGCAGGTACACGCCGCCGCCCGCGTACATCTCCTCGTCGAACACGATCTCCACCCGGTGCCCGCGGGCGAACGCCACCCCCGCCTCGCTGCCGATGCGCGCGTGCATGGGCGTGCCGCTCACCGACTCGATCCCCAGGATGTGCTTTTCCGCCGATCGCGCGTCGGCGAAATTGTGCAGGCGCAGCAGGGCTCGCAGCGTCTCGGCGCCGCCCTCGGCGAGCGACACGTAGTTCAGCGAGAGCTGCGAGACGAGCCGCCAGAGCTGCGCGCCGCCGGCCGGCGGGTGCACCAGGGGCGTGGGCTTGGAGAGCATGCTCACGCGGTTCACGGGTCCGCCCCCCGGAAGGGAGAAGTCACCGTCCGCGCGGCCCAGCTCCAGCCGCGAGGGAAGGTCGCCGTTGTGGCACAGCAGGCGTGCCGTCACGGCGCTGTGGCCCGGCCGGGCAAGGCGCGCCTGCCGGTCCACGAACTGGAGGCAGACGTCCGTGCCCTCGTCAGGCCGCCAGCCGGAGGGACGGCGGCGCGCGTACCAGTAGACCTCCGCCCCGTCGCCCTCCATCCGGGCGCGGAAGGCGTGCAGCGGCGCCATCCGCACCGGCTCCGGCGTCCCCGGCGACACGGCCAGCACCTCCTCCACCGAGTAGATCCCCGTGGTGGGCCGGTGCGCGTCGGGGACGATGCGGTACTCCCACGTGCGCTGCGTGACCGGCGTGGGCTCCGACGTCTGCGGAAAGAGGTTGACGATGGGGGTGCAGCCGAGCCGGAAGGTGTCGGCCGTCACGCCGGCTTCCAGGGCGTGGCGCCGCTCCGGCCGCTCAAAGGGGGAGACGAGGAAGACGAGCTCCACGGCGGACCCCATCCCCGCCGCGCGCACCCGGTCGAAGCCGGCCACGTCCACGAACCAGAACTTCTCCGGGAAGGTGAAGTACTCCTGCAGCAGCCGGTATCCCGTGAAGGCGCGGCGCGGCAGCGGAAGCATCCCTTCGTCCTCCCCGAAGCCCACCGGCGTGACCGCCGAGCCGGGAAGGATCACGGGCTCCGCGCGGGACCCCGGCGCGAGGTCGCGCACCAGCACCTGCGCGCAGCTGTTGCAGAGCAGCTCGTACAGCGCTCCCGCCAGGTTGGGCTCCGCGCTCAGGTGAAAGCGCAGCGTGTCCGCCGCCACCTGGGCGAAGGTGGCGCCCGGAAGGCAGCGCAACTCCACCCGCAGCGCGGCGACCGCGTCCGCCGCGCGCACGGGCGGGCTCAGCTCGTACGGCGCCATCCACTTCGCGCCGGCCACGCTCACCGGCCAGAGCACGGTGTCGTAGCACGTGCGGAACTTGCACGGCGCGCCGCCCACGTCGCGTGAATACAGCAGCGACCCGCGCGGCACAGGGTGCCCGCCGGCCACGGCCCGCTCGGGGTCGGGGTGCAGCTGCACCAGCGACATGGACGGGATGGGGCGCACGTACTGCGGATACGCCGCGTCCAGCAGCGCCTCGGCCATTTCGGGCGCGTCGTCGTCCAGGCGCAGGTGCACGCGCGCGGCCAGGAAGGCGAACCCCTCCAGCAGCCGCTCCACGTGCGGGTCGTCGCACTTGGTGGGCTCCAGCATGAGCCGCGACGCCACGCGCGGGTACCGCCTGCCGAACTCCGCCCCGGTGCGGCGCAGAAAGGTGAGCTCGCGCTCGTACAGGTCCAGCAGCGGGTCACGCACGGGACCCTCCGTTCACCCGGAAAGTGCCGCTGGCCGGCTCCAGCACCGTGTCGAAGGTCACCCGCTGCGGCTCGGGATCCATCTCCAGCAGCGCCTCCACCACGAAGCGCACGTCTCGCCCGCCCGCCGGCGTGTCTTCAGGGGCCGACACCCGCACGCGCGAAAGCCGCGGCTCAAAGAGGCGGATGGCGTCCTCCACCTGCCGCAGCAGCCGGCGCCGCGTGCCGTCCGACCCGGCGGAGAGGGAGGTGAGGTCCGGCAGCCCGTAATGGTACACGGAGCGCTGCACCTCGGGGTGCGAGGGACCGGCCGGCTCCAGGGTCTGCCGCGTGTTCAGCAGCCACTCCACGTCGCGCAGCAGCGACGCCTTGAGACGCTCCACCGAGCGCGACCAGGGCGTGCCCGCGGCGCCGGCGGCCTCGTCGTCCTCCAGCAGCCGGTCCAGCACCGACAGGCGGACGGTCCGCTCCGGGTCACGCGGCTGCATGGGCCTCCTCGCGCAGCCGGATGGCGAGCAGCGGGTCCAGCCGGCAGATGCGCAGGTACAGCGCGTCGCGCTCGCCGGCGCCGTCGCCCGTCTTTTCCAGGCAGCGGTACAGGGTGGCGAGGGGGCGCGCCGCCACGTCGCCGGCCTCCCACTCGTCCAGCGCGTGCCGCTGTGACTGCTCCGCCAGCTCGCGCAGAATGGGGAGCGCCACCGTCTCCATCTCCGCGTCCACCATCACCTCGGCCGCGCGGGCGCGCAGGAGGAAGCGGGCGCGGGCGCTGCGCTCCCCCGCCGCGGCGGCCGACAGGATCTCCACCGCCTTGTGGGGCTCGCCGGCGGCGGCCCGGGCGCGTGCCCTCTCCTCCGCGGCTCCCGCCGGCAGCACCGGCGCGGGGAGCTCCGCCCCGTCCGCCGGCACGATGCCGGCCTGCTCCAGCCAGGCGCGCGTCTCGGCGTTCGCGGTGGGCGTGTCGTCCATCAGCGTCATCGCGGGGAGCGCCGGCAGCTCCGCCAGCAGGCCGCGCAGGGCGCCGGCGACGGCCGCGCGCACGGCGTCGTACTCCGGGCCCAGGGCGGCGCAGGCGGCGGCCACGTAGCGCTGCAGGTCCAGCCAGCCGCGCCCGTACGGCGCCGCCATCACCTCTTCGGCGGCCTCCAGCAGCTCCGCCCAGCGCTCGTCCAGAGCCAGCGTCTTGAGCCGCACGCGCTCCGCCGTGGGCGGCGCCTCCAGCAGCCGCGGGTCCACCTCCGCGCCGCCGGCGCGCAGCTCGCCCCAGCGGAGCCCGCGCAGCACCAGGTACGGCGCGGGGTGCGCCGGACGCTGCGCGCGAAGCCAGCGCGCCAGCTCCGCCAGACGCGCCGCCGCCTCCTCGCGCGAGGCGGGCGGCCCGGCGTTCCGCGGCGCGTCCGTGGTCATGGCGATGGCGGTCGGCGCGGCCCCATCCGCCACCGGGGCGTGGTCCGCGCCGAGGATCTCGGGATTTCCACTCGCCGCGTCTGCTCCCTCCGGATCGGCGGGCTCGGCGGATGGCGCCGCTTCGGGGGTGGACGCTTCGGGGGAGTCGTCGGGTGCGCCGGCGGTATCCTGGCGGCGGGCCAGAAGCTGGCCGGCGGCGTGCCGCACCTCCTGCAGCGTCTCGCGCAGCTTCACGAAGCGCGGCGCCACGTCGCCGAAGCGCTCCTCGCACAGCGCCGCGAGCGCATCCAGGCCGGCCATGGCGGCATCCAGCTCGGCGCAGCGGGCACGCAGCCAGCTCACCGACGTCTTCTCCAGCCCGGCGTCGAAGGCGTCGGCGCTCACCTTGCCCGCGGCCACGGCGGCCTGCCACTCCGCGTGCCGGGCGGAATCGGACCTGACGGCCTCCTCGGAGCCGACGGACCGCGACTCGCGGTACGCGGCCAGGCCGTGGCCGCCCAGCGTCAGGGGCACGGCGCGTACGCACGGGCCCAGGTACAGCTCCACCCACTCCAGAGGGGCCGCGCGCACCTCCAGGTCGCCGTCCTCCGGCTCCGGGTGCACGTGCTCCCAGAAGCGGTCCAGCAGGTTGCGCAGCAGCTCGATCCCCCGCCCCAGCCCGGCGAACCCCTCGCGGCGCGTCCACGCCTCGGTGAGCCACGCCGCCACCTGCAGGTCCTTGGACTGGCGGGCCAGCACGTCCGTCGCCAGCCGCACCACCTGCACGTAGTCCGCGACCTTGCGCTCGCGCTTCCAATCCCCCTGCGGAACGTCGTCTTCCTCGAAGCGCGCCAGCTTGATCTGCTGGTACACGGCCTCGGCGCGCAGGCTGGGGCCGGCGGGGTTGTCGCCGCCGATGGGGGCCAGGAGGTCGATGTCGTTGCTCACGAATCGGTGGGCATCGGAGGAGAGGGTCTCACGCAAAGGCGCAAAGGCGCAAAGAAAGTGTTTCCCTGTCTTTCCTTGGCGTGTCAGCGCCTTTGCGTGACATCTTTGTCCTTTGAGACTGCGGGCTTATGCCGGGGGTGGGTCGATCTCCAGCTCGCGGACGTCCAGAATGGGCACCGGCTCGCCATCCACCAGCAGCAGCTTCTGCCCGACGGGTGCGGCGGCCGCCTCGTCCCAGTCCGTCACCCGCCCCAGCCGCACCTCGCCGTCCGCGTGGCGC
>DASVTZ010000108.1 GCA_036387335.1 Longimicrobium sp. | reverse complement strand
AAGTGCGTGAGTGCGTGAGTGCGGAAGTGCGTGGGTACGGCAAGCGCACTCACGCACTAACGCACTCACGCACTTCTGTTAAAATGCCGGCGCCCATGCGAGCGCCGGCTATCGTCTGTGCGGGCGGCCGTCAGACCGCCTGGACTTCGCGGACTTCCGGAATCACCTGCTTGATCCGCCGCTCGATTCCCTGCTTCACCGTCATAGTCGAGATGGGGCACGAGCTGCACGCGCCCATCAGGCGAAGCTGCACCACGCCCTCCGCGTCGTCGTATCCGACGAACTCCACGTCCCCGCCGTCGCCGCGAAGGGCGGGGCGGATGGTGTCCAGAGTGTCTTCGATCTGCTCGACGATGGTCATGCCGCGGCCGGTTGGGTGAGCGTGCGCCCTGCACGCCAATGTACCCCACAGCCGGTAAATGGGTCAAGCCGGGCGGGTGTGGCGGAGGGGGCGGGCGCGGAGTAGGTTGTGCGCGGAAAGTGCTAAGTGCTAGGTGCTAAGTGCTGAACAGAGAAGTGCGTGAGTGCGTGAGTGCGTTTTCACTCAGGACTTGGCACTCAGCACTCAGGACTTCAGTTCCGAACCATCAGGAGACTCGCATGAACAGCGTCACGCAGGTTCCAGCTCCGCGCAACGAGCCGGTGCTGTCGTATGCCCCCGGAAGCCCTGAGCGCGCCGAGCTCAAGGCCGCTCTGGAGCGGATGGCGGGGGAAGAGATCGAGATTCCGCTCATCATCGGCGGCAAGGAAGTGCGCACCGGCAACACCGAGCGCCAGACCATGCCGCACGACCATGGGCACGTGCTGGCGACGTACCACAAGGCGGGGCCCGACGAGGTGAAGCAGGCCATCGCCGCCTCGCGCGAGGCGCAGAAGGAGTGGATGCACTGGCCGTGGGAGGACCGCCTCGCCGTCTTCCAGCGCGCCGCAGAACTGCTGGCCACGCGCTACCGCCCGGTGCTCAACGCCGCCACCATGCTGGGCCAGAGCAAGACGGCGTACCAGGCCGAGATCGACAGCGCCTGCGAGCTGATCGACTTCTGGCGCTGGAACACGCACTTCGCCGAGAAGATCTACAGCGAGCAGCCAGTGTCCGGCCCCGGAATGTGGAATCGGATGGACCACCGCCCGCTCGAGGGCTTCATCTACGCCGTCACCCCCTTCAACTTCACCGCCATCGGCGGGAACCTCCCCACCGCGCCGGCGATGATGGGGAACGTGGCGCTGTGGAAGCCATCGAACGCGGCGGTCTACAGCAACTACTACATCATGAAGATCCTTCAGGAAGCGGGGCTGCCGGACGGGGTCATCAACTTCATCCCGGGCGACCCGGGGCCGATCACCGACATCCTGGTGGCGCACCGCGACCTGGCCGGCATCCACTTCACCGGCTCCACCGCGGTTTTCCACACTCTCTGGAAGACGGTGGGCGAGCGGATCGCGTCGTACAAGAGCTATCCGCGGCTGGTGGGCGAGACGGGCGGCAAGGACTTCATCCTGGCCCACGCCAGCGCCGACGCGGACGCGCTCGCCACCGCCATCGTGCGCGGCGGCTTCGAGTACCAGGGCCAGAAGTGCAGCGCCGCCTCGCGCGTCTTCGTGCCCGATTCCATCTGGCCGCAGGTGCGCGAGCGAACTGTCGAGATGCTGTCCAAGATCCGCGTGGGCGACGTGCGCGACTTCCGCAACTTCATGGGCGCGGTGATCGACCGGAAGGCGTTCGACAAGATCACCGGCTACATCCAGCACGCAAAGGAGTCGAAGGGGATCGAGATCATCCACGGCGGCACCTCGGACGACTCCAAGGGCTACTTCATCGACCCCACGCTGGTGCAGGTGGAGGACTCCGCCTACCGGCTGATGTGCGAGGAGGTGTTCGGACCGGTGCTCGCGCTGCACGTGTACCCGGAGCGCGACTGGGAGCGGATCATGGACGTGGTGGACGCCGGCACGCCGTACGCGCTCACGGGCGCCGTCTTCTCCAACGAGCGCAAGCCCATCGTGGAGGCCGACCGCCGCCTGCGCAACTCCGCCGGCAACTTCTACATCAACGACAAGCCCACCGGCGCCGTCGTCGGCCAGCAGCCCTTTGGCGGCGGGCGCGCGAGCGGCACCAACGACAAGGCGGGCTCCGTGCTCAACATGGTCCGCTGGATCAGCCCGCGCGCCATCAAGGAGACGCTGGCCCCCGCGCGGAGCTTCGAGTACCCGTTCATGGACGCGGAGTAGGCGCGGCCGCCTCCGTGGAAGAGCGCCCCCGGTCCTTTGCGGCCCGGGGGCGTTCCATCTCGGGGCTGCGAATGCAACCGGGTGTGATGACTAAAGTCGCTGCAACGACCGCGGGAAGTCCGCCTGCGCGGACTCGCTCCGCGGTATCGGATTCATAAGCCGGCTGCTGATTCAGCCGAGATACGATTATTCCGCTGGAGCGATGCGCGTATCAGGCATCGCGGGAAGATCCGGCACCGCACCGGCGGCGGCGCGGAGGTCCCTGCTCCGCTGCTTTGCCAGCATCGCCCAGCCGTGGGTCCAGCTCGTGAACGCACCGGTGAAAACCGCGAACATGACCGCGAATGAGAGGTAGATGGTCCACGGCTTCCACAGCTTCTGCGGTCCGGTTTCTGTGAAGAGCGCGTCGTTCATCATCCATATCCAGGGGCCGCTTGAGGGGTGGGCCGCCTTCACCTTCAGCCCTTCCTCGGTGAGGCTCCAGCCCATCGTGCCGAACCCGATCTGGTACCTGTGAGTTCCGTCGGAGACGGTCCACGCCGCCAGGAGCACAGCGTACATCCCGAGCAGGACGACACCCGACGCGAGCGCCGTGATCCCGCGGCGGACGAGGGGCGGAACTCCGTTGCGTGGCCTGTTCGCCGCCGAGCGAGGCTCGATGTAGTACGACGCCGCGAGCGTGCCCACCGCCATCGACTGGGTCAGGAGGACGGACGAGGGGAGGAGCGGAGGCGCCAGGTCCGTGAAGTACGCGAGCGCTGGGAGCATGGCCCCCGTCGTGGCGCAAAGTCCGGTGATCGACTTCAGCGCGCCGATGTAATCGTCCCAGGATCCCGGCACGGCGCCTCCTCAGCGTTCGAGTTACTCCTGTTCCACCAAGACTACTTCCGGGATATTCCCTAGTACACAGATCTCACGGTTGTAATCCGAGGTGATGCGCGCGCCTCGCTGGAGCCAAATGTAGTAGCACCCCATCGCGAACTCCTGCACGCTGTTGGTCGTGGCTGGGAGGCTGCGCGGACGATCACCGCGCTCACGCTCGCGGACCGTCTGATAGAAGACGGTCGCGCGGTCGGTGGGATACGAGGTCCAGCGGATGCGGAAGCGCGCGTTCACCGCGTCGGCTAGCTCCGCGACTTCGCCCCAAAACTCTGCCGTGGGGGTGTCTCCGTTCGACTCCCGGAGGTTCATGTTGAAGGTGCCGCCACTCGCGAGTGCCCGGTACCGCGCGAAGGCGGCGTCGGTTAGTCGCAGCTGTGCGCTAGCGTGCAGACGGACGGAATCGTGGCGTGCCACCACCGCCTGCTGGATCCGTATTTCTTCGCGAAGCGCGATCTCGCGCTGGAGGAGAGCCGCCGCGGCCGTACGCTCCTCGTGTGTAGGGAGCCGCCGGAGGGCTGCGCCCGAGCCCCGTTTCAGGGCCTCCAAGCGTGTCTCCAGCTCGCCTCGCCGGTTCAGCACCTCAGCCAACTCTGCAGAGGTTGCGATCAGCTTCGTTTGCGCGTCGATTTGTGCGTTGCTGGATTCGGACAGCGCCGCACTGGAACTAGCTCGTAGCTGGATGATTTGACGGGAGAGCGTGGTAAGGGCCTGATATCGTCCCGCCGCGGACTGGCTGGCCGGCGCTGCGTGCGTTGCGGCGCTGTTCTGCCCGGCTGAGACTGCCGGCGCGAACAGCGCAACTGCAACGGACCATGCTATCGTGATAGCGACTGCGGTTTTCATACGTCCCCGTCCGAACTTTCAACCGGGAGGTGATCCCATGCTCTTCCCCAGCGTAGGGTGGAGCCGCCCGCACGGTACACGCCTTTTATCAGTGAGAAACGTATCATTTGTGACATCTTTCGCCTCATCCACGCACGCTCGTCCTTCGCCTCGCCCGCAAGGATGACGCTGGCGCGGGGCGGCAGCAACGGCTATTCCTTCCGAGCCGGTGGGCCGCGCGGGCCGCGTGCCACTTCGTTCATCCTCCGAAGACAGGCTGCTGATGATTCGGGCTTGCATGGTGGTCTTGCTGGCGTCGATCACGACGCATGGCGCTGCGCAGACGGGGAACGTCGCGACGCTGGATGCGGTGCGGCTCCGCGCCACCCCCGCGGCCACCGGCGCCGCCGTACGCACCCTCGACATCGCGATGCCGCTGACGGTGGAGGGTGCCGCGACGGGCGAGTGGGTGCGCGTGCGCACGGCCGACGGCGCGCGCGGGTGGGTGCGGCGTGACCTGACGGTGCCGTACGACCCCGCCAACCCGCTCCCCGCCCTGCGCAGGATCGCGGCGCGCTCGGTGGCGCAGGAGCAGGCGCCCTTTGCCACCCGCGCGCGGCTGGTGAACGTGCTCACCGATGCGGCCGCCGCGTCCACCGCGCCTGCCGCCAAGGCCGAGCTCGGGCTGCTCCGCCTGCGCGCCCTCCAGAAGGCGCTGGACGAGCATGCGCGCACCCGCTCGGTCGGCTCCGACGCGCGCCCGCTGCGCGAGGGACGTATCCGCGCGGACACCACCGAGATCGTGTACGGCGAGTCGCAGGGGCAGTGGTACGTCGACGCCGATGCGTTCTGGGCGCTGCAGAGGCGTTACCGCGCGCTGCCCATCGGCGAGGCGATCGCGTGGGAAGCGGCCAACCAGGAGCTCCCGGGCGAGTGCGAGGGCGACCCGACCTGCCTCTTCGGCCTCGC
The DNA here is from genome assembly GCA_036387335.1 of Longimicrobium sp. Classification (NCBI taxonomy): domain Bacteria; kingdom Pseudomonadati; phylum Gemmatimonadota; class Longimicrobiia; order Longimicrobiales; family Longimicrobiaceae; genus Longimicrobium; species Longimicrobium sp. Next base: position 7,774 of record DASVTZ010000108.1, on the reverse strand, counting down.
GGAGATCACCGTGGCGCGCTACCTGTCGCTGTACCCGCGCGGCACGCACGCCCCCGCTGCGCTGCGGAGGATGGTGGAGGTGCTTGGCTGGGTGGAGGAGCAGTCGCGCACTTCCGAGGCGCGGTTCTGCACGAAGTCCGGCGCGGAGTACACCGTGAAGGCGGAGCGCATCGCTGCCCTCGGCCGCACCGTCGCCGCCTCCGCGGGCGCGGACAAGGCCCGCGCGGCCGCCCTCGTGCGCACGCTAGCGCAGCGCTGCGGCTGATCCTGCAGGCGGCTAGATTTAACCGTAACCTCGCCATCTACCATGCGCCGAGGGAGCACTGCCGATCCCGGCAGGCTCCCTCGTACGACTATCGCCTTTGGGCGCGCCGTTCCTGATACCTGCGCCATAGTTCCCTTATAATTATTACTACTTCTACAGCAGTGACTACATCTCCAATTTCAATCATATTTACCTTCCTATTTAAGGTGTGGCCAGAGAAATTCTGGTTACCTCAGAATACCAAGATAAAATCTGAAACAGGAATTTCATTTTTCTTCTACTGCCGAACATCTTATTTACTTCCTTAATGGGAAAAAACCGACTCGAAAACGTCAGCTCCGCGCGTATAGGGTGACACGGGGCGCCCTCGGCTCTGATCTTGCCACCGGCGCGCGCCGAGAAGCCCTGATCCAGGAACCCACACGAGAGCGGCACATGGCGGAGCAGCACGTCTACTTCTACGGCGCGAATCAGACGGAGGGGAGCGGGGAGATGAAGGAGCTGCTCGGCGGCAAGGGCGCCGGGCTTGCGGAGATGGCGCGCATCGGGGTGCCGGTGCCGCCGGGCTTCACCATCACCACCGAGTGCTGCCGCCACTTCATCCGCACCGGCGGCTACCCCGATGCGCTCCCCGCCGAGGTGGACGCGGCGCTGCACCGGCTGGAGGAGGCGACCGGGAAGACGTTCGGCGGAGGCGGGCGGCCGCTGCTGGTGTCGGTGCGCTCCGGGGCCGCGGTGTCGATGCCGGGGATGATGGACACCATCCTCAACCTGGGCCTCAACGACGAGACCGCCGCCGCCCTGGCCGCGGAGAGCGGCGACGAGCGCTTCGCCTTCGACTCGTACCGCCGCTTCGTGCAGATGTACTCCAACGTGGTGCTCGGCATTCGCGGCGAGCGCTTCGAGCACCTGCTGGAGCACGCCAAGGAACGCCGCGGGGTGCGCGAAGACACCGATCTCTCCGCCGACGACTGGCGGGCGCTCGTGGCCGAGTTCAAGGCGCTGGTGCGCGAGGCGACCGGCGAGGACTTCCCGACCGATCCCAAGGCGCAGCTCTGGGGAGCCATCCAGGCCGTGTTCAAATCGTGGAACACCCCGCGCGCCATCGCCTACCGCCGCATCAACAACATCTCGCACGAGCTGGGGACGGCGGTGAGCGTCTGCTCCATGGTGTTCGGCAACATGGGGAACGACTCGGGGACGGGCGTCTGCTTCACCCGCGACCCATCGACCGGAGAGAAGTGCCTGTACGGCGAGTTCCTGGTGAACGCGCAGGGCGAGGACGTGGTGGCCGGCATCCGCGACCCGCTGCACATCGACGGGATGGCGAAGGCGCTGCCGGGAGCGTACCACGAGCTGCTCGCCGCGCAGCAGCGGCTGGAGACGCACTACCGCGACGTGCAGGACCTGGAGTTCACGGTGGAGCGAGGGCACCTCTTCCTCCTCCAGACGCGCTCCGCCAAGCGCTCCGCCGCCGCCGCGGTGCGCACCGCCGTGGACATGGTGGACGAGGGGGTGATCTCCATCGAGGAGGCGGTGCTGCGGGTGAAGCCGGAGCAGCTCGACCAGCTCCTGCACCCGATGATCGACCCCGGCGCCAGCGTCCACGTGCTGACGACGGGGCTCCCCGCGTCGCCGGGCGCGGCGTCGGGGCGCGTGGTGTTCAACCCGGACGAGGCGGCGGAGCGCGGTCCGCACGAGCCGGTGATCCTGGTGCGGCGCGAGACCTCGCCCGAGGACTTCCACGGGATGGTGGCCGCGCAGGCGATCCTCACCGCGCGCGGCGGGATGACCTCCCACGCGGCGGTGGTGGCGCGCGGGATGGGGAAGTGCTGCGTGGCCGGCGCGGGCGAGGTGCAGGTGGACGAGGCGTACCGCCGCTTCCGCGTGGGCGAGACCATCGTGCACGAGAACGACTGGATCACGCTGGACGGGAGCACCGGGCGCGTCATCCTGGGCCAGGTCCCCACCCGCGAGCCGGAGCTCTCCCCACACTTCCAGCGGCTGATGGAGTGGGCGGACGGCTACCGCACCCTGCGCGTGCGTACCAACGCGGACACGCCGCACGACTCCGCCGTCGCCCGCCGCTTCGGCGCCGAGGGGATCGGACTCTGCCGCACGGAGCACATGTTCTTCGAGGGCGACCGAATCGACGCCGTGCGCGAAATGATCCTGGCGGAGGACGGGGGGAAGCGCGCCATCGCCCTCGCCAAGCTGCTCCCCATGCAGCGCTCGGACTTCGAGGGGATCTTCCGGGCGATGGACGGCCTCCCCGTCACGATCCGCCTGCTGGACCCGCCGCTGCACGAGTTCCTGCCGCAGGGCGCGGCGGAGACGCGCGACCTGGCGCGCAAGCTGGGGCTGGACCCGGTGCGGCTGCGCATGCGCGTGGAGGAGCACCACGAGAGCAATCCCATGCTCGGCCACCGCGGCTGCCGCCTGGGGATCAGCTACCCGGACATCACCTGGATGCAGGCCCAGGCGATCTTCGAAGCCGCCGTCGCCGTGCAGCGCGAGGGCGTGACGGTGTGCCCGGAGATCATGATCCCGCTGGTATCCACCGCCGAGGAGCTGCGCCGCCAGCGCCAGATCGTGGACGAGTGCGCCGCCGAGGTCTTCGAGCAGACGGGGGAGCGGGTGGCGTACCTGGCCGGCACCATGATCGAACTGCCGCGCGCCGCCCTCACCGCCGACAAGATCGCCGAGCACGCGCAGTTCTTCTCCTTCGGCACCAACGACCTGACGCAGACCACCTTTGGCCTATCGCGCGACGACGCCGGCCGCTTCCTCCCGAAGTACGTCGAGGACGGCATCCTCCCCGACGACCCATTCCAGACGCTGGACCAGCCCGGAGTCGGACGCCTCGTGGAGATCGCCTCCCACCTCGGCCGCGGCGTGCAGCCCGGCCTGAAGCTGGGCGTCTGCGGCGAGCACGGCGGCGACCCGCGCTCGGTGGCGTTCTTCCACCGCGTCGGCCTGGACTACGTCTCCTGCTCCCCCTACCGCGTTCCGATCGCGCGGCTGGCGGCGGCGCACGCGGTGCTGGCCCCCGCCCCCCCGGCCCCCCTCCCCCAAACCGCGGGGGAGGGGGGAGAGCGCCCGGATCCCGCCCCGTCGTAGGGGCGCGATTCATCGCGCCCGTGCCCGCCACCGCTCCGCCGCCCGCCACACAGACACCCGGTAGGGGCAGACCTACGTGTCTGCCCACCCTCCGCGCACCTCGACCCCCTGCCCAGGACCCGGAATCCCGTAGGGGCCGCCCCACGTGGCTGCCCGTGCCCGCCCGCGCGACGAACCCTGCCTTCGCGCACCCCCGCACGCCAAACGCCCCTCCCCCAGCAGTTTGGGGGAGGGGCAGCGAGGAACGAGCGGGGAGGGGGCCACGCTTGCCCCCGCCCCGCCCGCGCATCCATACTAAACGCTCAGCTGCGCGCCCTGAAGTTCACGATCGTCTGCGTCCCATCCGGGCGGCGGCCGACGAGGGAGACGACGGCGCCGGGGCGCACGCCCTCCATGGCGGAGCGCAGCTCGGCGATGGTGCGGATCTCGCGGCCGTTGAAGCGCTCGATACGGAAGCCCGGCATCAGCTGCGCAGCACTCGGGCCGGAGGGGTCCACCCCCGTCACCACGACGCCCTCGGCGGAGGGGAGGCGGAGCTGCTGCGCGATCATCGGCGTCACCGGGGCGGCGGCGAAGCCCAGGCGGTCCGTCGCGTCGCCGGTGGCGGCGGGGGCGGCGGTGCCGGAGCGCTCGGCGCGCGGCGAGTCGAAGGCGGCCAGCTTCACCGTGGCGCGCTGGCGGCGGCCGTAGCGGACGACCTCCAGCACCACCTCGTCGCCCGGCTGCTTGCGCATCACCTGCTCCATCAGGTCGCCCGTGTTGCGGACGGTGCCGCCGTCCACCGAGACGATCACGTCGCCCAGGCGCAGCCCGGCGTCGCGGGCGCCGGCCTTGGGCTCGCTGCTGATGACGGCGCCCTCGGGAGCGCGCAGGCCGAACACCTCGGCGTCGGCCGGTGCGGCGTCGCGGATCTCCACGCCGAGCATGGGACGGTGCACCACGCCGAAGCGGATCAGGTCGTCCGCCACGCGCTTGGCGAGGTCGATGGGCACCGCGAAGCCGTACCCGGAGTAATAGCCGGTGGGCGACGCGATGGCCGAGTTGACGCCCACCACGCGACCCTGCAGATCGACCAGCGGGCCGCCGGAGTTGCCGGGGTTGATGGCCGCGTCCGTCTGGATGAAGTGCTCCAGCGGCGAGGTGGCTTCGGTGTTGCGGCCCATGATCCCCAGGTTGCGGCCCTTGGCGCTCACGATGCCGGCCGTGGTCGTCTGGCCCAGCGAGAGCGGATAGCCCAGGGCGAGCACCCAGTCGCCGGTCTCCAGCGCGTCGGAGTCGCCCAGGCGCACCACGGGGAGGTTTTTGGCGTCGACCTTGAGGACGGCGATGTCGGTGTTGGCGTCGCGCCCCACGACTCGCGCGTCGAGCTCGCGGCGGTCGTTCATCACCACCTTGACGCGCGTCGCGCCGTCCACCACGTGGTTGTTGGTGATGACGTAGCCGTCCGCGGAGACGATGAAGCCGGAGCCGGACGACTGCGTGGGCCCGGAGCGCTGCGGGCCGCGGAAGAAGTCCTCGAAGGGAGTGCCACGCATCTCGGGCGGGATCTGCGCGTTGACCTGCCGCGCGGCGGACTCCACCTGGATGAAGACGACGGACGGCAGCGCGGCGCTGCTGGCGGCGCGGAAGGCTCCCGACAGCGCGTCGGCGGACGGCGCGGCGCGCACCACCGGCGCGGTGGGCGCGGCGGCGAGCGGGCCGCTCTGGGCCATCAGGTCGGGCAGCGGATTCTGCGCCGCGTCCGCCAGCGTCAGCCCCGCTCCGAGGCCGACGACGAGCGTGGTGGGGATGGCGAGCTTGCGAACGTAGCTGTTCATGGGTCATACATGGGGTTCGAGGTGCCCGGCGCCGCACCCGGTCCGCGGCGTCGTGGGTAAATTTACACATCACCCGTTCCAGGAGTTCATGCGCCCGGTTAGTCGTGGGTTAAGCGTCGATTAAGGAGAGTTAATCCGCATGCTGGAGTGGCCCTTCGCGGCGCGCGCGCGGGTATACGCATGCGACAACGCCCGGACGCGCCGGGCGTCCCCCCGCGACCGACTCTCCCCATGCGCATCCTGATCGTAGAAGACAACCCGCGGATCCTGGCATTCCTGGCGAAGGGGCTGCGCGAGGAGGGGTACATCGTGGAAACGGCGGCCGACGGCGACTCCGCCTTCGACAAGGCGCGCACGCAGGGCTTCGACGCGGCGGTGGTGGACGTGATGATCCCGGGCCGCTCCGGCTTCGACCTGGTTCGCGACCTGCGCGCGTCCGGCGTCGCGCTCCCCGTGCTGATGCTCACGGCGCGCGACCGCACGGAGGACAAGGTGGAGGGGCTGGACTCCGGGGCGGACGACTACCTGACGAAGCCATTCGACTTCAGCGAGCTGACGGCCCGCCTGCGAGCCCTGCTGCGCAGGCGCGTGGCCGGCGCCCCCGCCGTGCTGCGCGTGGGCGACCTGGAGATGGACCCGGCCACCCGTGAAGTGCGCCGCGGCAGCACGTCGGTGGAGCTGACGCCGCGCGAGTTCTCGCTCCTGGAGTACCTCCTCCGCAACGCGGACCGCCCCCTTTCGCGCGCCACGCTGATGGAGCACGTCTGGGGAATCCGCTTCGACCCTGGGACCAACATCGTGGACGTTTGCGTGAACGCGCTTCGCAACAAGCTGGGACGCGAGCCGGAGCTGATCCACACCGTGCGCGGCGTGGGCTACGCGATCCGCACCCCGGAGCGGGCCGAATGAACCGTACCTCGCTGCGGCGCGAGCTGGTCGTGGGCTACTCGGTGATCCTGCTGGCGTCGCTGACGCTGTTCGCGGGGATCACCTACGCCATCCTGCGGCAGTCGCTCGCCCGCACGGGCACGCAGTCGCTCCGGCAGACGGCGGCGGCGGCGGAACAGCTCGTGGCCCCGTCCAACATCCCCCGCGTGGAGGTGATCGAGGACCGCATCCCCTCCAGCATCGGCGACGTGGAGACGCTGCGCCGCCGCACCCGCCTGATCACGGGCCAGGAAGTGGACATCGTGGTCGCGCGCACCGGCGACGTGGAGAAGAAGGCGCTGCGTGCCTTCTCCCTCATCGCGCTCTTCCTGATCCCGCTCACGGGGATCGCGGCGGCGCTGGCGGGGTGGTCGGTCGCCAACCGCCTCCTGAAGCCGCTCAACCGCCTAGTGGCCGCCTCGCGCGAGATCGGCATCGCCGCGCTGGACCGCCGCGTGGACGAGCCGGAGCACCCCGCCGAGCTTCGCGAGCTGGCCCAGGCGTACAACGGCATGCTCGGTCGCCTGCAGCGCGCCGTGGAGGCCCTGCGCCGCTTCACCGCCGACGCCAGCCACGAGCTGCGCACCCCGCTCACCGCCATCCGCGGCACGGCGGAGGTGGCCCTCGCCCGCCCCCGCTCGCCGGAGGAGCTGCGCGACACGATGGGCGAGATCCTGGAGGAGACGCGCTCGATGCTGGCGCTGGTGGAGGACCTGCTGACGCTGGCCCGCGGCGAGGAAGCCTCCGTCCCCCGCCCCACCGCCCCGGTCGACCTCGTGGCCGTGCTGCGCGACGTGCAGGACATCGGCGAGGCGCTGGCGGAAGGGAAGCCGGTGGCGGTGCGGCTGGATGCGCCGGAGTCGGTGATCGTGCACGGCGCGGCGGGCTCGCTGCGGCGCCTCTTCCTGAACCTCGTCTCCAACGCCGTGAAGTTCACCGAGGCCGGCGTCGTCGAGATCCGCGTCCGTGGCGCCAACACGGAGGGCGAGGATCCGGGCTTCGTGGAGGTGCAGGTGCGCGACACCGGCTCGGGCATCGCGCCGGAGGAGCTCCCGCGCGTCTTCGACCGCTTCTACCGCGCCGACGCCGCGCGCGAGCGGAGCGGCGGAACGGGGCTGGGCCTGGCCATCGTACGCATGATCGTGGACCAGCACGAAGGCGAGATCCACGCGGCGAGCACCCCCGGCACCGGCAGCATCTTCACCGTCCGCCTCCCCGTCGCCCGCGTCACCGCCCTCGTCCGCCCCGAACCCGAGGCGTTGGGCCGCGTCGCATAGGCCGGCATCGGTCCCACCCGTAGGGGCAGCCCCCCGTGGCTGCCCGTGCCCGACCCCGCCCCGCCCCCACAGCGCACGCCACCACCCGCGCACGAAAATCGGCCCGCCGCGACTGATGTCGGGGCGGGCCGGTTTTTGGTGCGCGGGGGATGGCGCGCGCTGCTGGCGGCGGGGCGGGGTCGGGCACGGGCAGCCACGCGGGGCTGCCCCTACAGCGGGGGATCGATGCCGGTCCGTTAGGCGACGCGGCCCAACGCCTCAGGTTCGGGGCGGACGAGGGCGGTGACGCGGGCGACGGGGAGGCGGACGGTGAAGATGCTGCCGGTGCCGGGGGTGCTCGCCGCGTGGATCTCGCCTTCGTGCTGGTC
>DASVTZ010000107.1 GCA_036387335.1 Longimicrobium sp. | reverse complement strand
GCTGTTGCGGCTCCAGGCGAGCGCTTATCTTCGCAGGACCGCCCCCGTTCCACGCCTCCCATCCCACACGGACACGCATGCACACCCACGCTTCAGGCGCGGCACTCCCGGACAACGATCCCGGACCCGGTACGGACCGGCTGCAGCGGCAGCTCGGGCTGTGGAGCGCCATGGCGGTGCTGGTGGGGTCGACGATCGGGAGCGGGATCTTTCGCGTGCCCAGCACCATCTCCGGCGAGGTGGGGACGGTGGGGGCGATGGCGATGCTCTGGATCCTCGGCGCGCTGATCGCCCTCTTCGGCGCGCTGACGCTGGCCGAGCTGGCGGCGCTCTTTCCTCGCTCCGGCGGGATCTACGTCTTTCTCCGTGAGGCGTACGGGCCGCTCCCCGCCTTCCTCTTCGGGTGGACGGAGATGCTGGTGATCCGGCCGTCGGCGCTGGGCGGCATCGCGATGCTCTTCGCGGAGTACGTGCAGACCTTTGTGCCCATCTCCAAGGGGCAGGTACGGTTCGTGGCGATGGCGGCGATCGTTACGCTGGCGACCGCCAACATCGTGTCGCTGAAGTTCGGCGCGCTGGTGCAGAACGCGTCCACGGCGGCCAAGGCGGCGACGCTGGTGGGGCTCGCGGTAACGGCGTTCGTGGTGGGCGACTACGCCGGCGGCAGCTTCGCGCAGCCGATCCTCTGGTCCCCGACGAGCTGGGGCGGGTTCGGGATCGCGCTGGTCGCGGTGATGTGGGCGTACGACGGGTGGGCGGACCTGACGTTCATGGCCGGTGAGGTCAAGGACCCGGACCGCACTCTGCCGCGCGCGCTGCTGGGGGGCACCGCCGCGGTGGTGGCCATCTACCTGGTGGTGAACGCCGCGTACCTGTACGTCCTTCCGTCGTCGCAGATGCCAGGGAAGCCGCTGGTGGCCTCGGACGCGGCGCGCGTGCTGTTCGGGCAGGTGGGTGCGTCGATCGTGGCGGCGATGGTGATGCTTTCGGCGTTCGGCGCGCTGAACGGGTCGACGATGACGGGGCCGCGCATCTTCTACGCGATGGCGGAGGACGGGCTCTTCTTCCGCCCCATCGCGGCGGTGCACCCGCGCTTCCGCACGCCGTACGCGGCCATTACGATGGCGGCGGTGCTGGGGATTGGGTACGTCTCGTTCCGCAGCTTCGAGGAGCTGGCGGACGCTTTCATCCTGGGGATCTGGCCGTTCTACGCGCTGGCGGTGCTCGCCGTTTTCACCCTGCGACGCAAGCGGCCGGAGCTGGAGCGTCCGTACCGTACGTGGGGGTATCCCGTGGTACCGATCGTCTTCCTCCTCGCGTCCGTGGCGATGCTCCTCAACGCGGCGATCCGCGATACGGGGCCGACGCTGTTCGGGTTCGGGATCATCCTGCTGGGGATCCCGGTGTTCTTTGCATGGCAGACGGTGAGGCGGCGGGAGGCGGGCACCGCCGGGGGATGAATCCCCCGGCTGGAACCACGCGAAGACCGCTGAAGCGGTCTGGTGGGGACGAACTTGGGGTCCGTCGGCGCGGAGAGGCGCCGGCGGACCTTTGTGTTGGGGCGGTCAGCGGGAGAGGATGCGGAGGCCGAAGGCGCAGAAGTCGGTGCGGCAGCCGGCCATGGTGACGGAGAGGAGGTGCGGGCCGGTGGCGTCGGCGACGAAGGTGAGGACGGGGCGGGCGTCGGCTTCCACGTCCTCGGCCAGGACCTCGGCGGCGTCGGCGGCGAAGGCGCGCAGGTCGAGGTCGTCGCAGGACGGGCCGCAACCGGCGACCACGCTGTAGCGGCGGCCCGCGCGAAGGTTCAGCTCCAGGCGCACGGAGCCGCCGCGCGGGAGCTCGCCCATCAGCGACGCGCGGCCGATGGCGCGCGTGTCGGGGACGAAGCCGCGCGAGGCGACGGCCCGTTCAGCCGTGTCCAGCTCGGCGAGGATGGCCTGGCGCGGGGTCTGGGCGGCGGCGGGGATGGCGAATGCGGCGGCGAACAGCGCGGCGACGAGGGCGCGGGTCATGGAAGCGGGGCAGGGGGTGGAGCGCGGGCGAGCGCGAACGCTAACCCCCCGCTTCCGCGCCCGGCAAGGGGCGCGCTTCCTTGCGCCGGGTCACGCGCGCGCTACGTTTCGCCGTGAACCCATTCCGG
>DASVTZ010000106.1 GCA_036387335.1 Longimicrobium sp. | reverse complement strand
GGGGCGGAGGCAGGCACGGGCGTGATAAATCACGCCCCCACGGGGCATTGAATAAATATGCATGCCGGCCTGAGGCCTGCTGCGGTGGGCTACCCCACAAACGCAAACCCCCTCCCCCGGGCAGTGTCGGGGGAGGGGGATGCGTCGCGGAGCGACGCTGGGGGTGGGGGCTACGATACCGCCCAGAACCCTTCCAGCGCGGCGCCGTCCGGGCTTTCGCGGAGCTTCTCGAAGGCGCGGTTGCGGATCTGGCGGATGCGCTCGCGGGTCACGCCCAGGAGAGAACCGATCTCCTCCAGGGTGCGCTCCTCGCCCTCGTCCAGGCCGTAGTAGAGGTAGAGGATCTTGCGCTCGCGCTCCGTCAGGTACTTCTCGAACATCTTCTCGAGGAACTCGCGGCGCGCCTGCGCCTCCACCTCTTCCTCGATCTCGTCCGACTCGCTCCCGGCGAAGCGCTCCCCGAAGGAGGCGCTGTCGCGGTCGCCGCGGTCCAGCGGCGCATCCAGCGAGAGCTCGCTGGCGGCCACGCGGCGGAGGGCGCGGATCGTGTCCACCGGCTCCGCCATCTCGTCCGCGATCTCCTCGTCCGTCGGAGAGCGGCCGAGCGTCTGGGTGAGCGCCGTGTCCACCCGCGACAGGCGCACCAGGTTGGAGTTCTGGTTCAGCGGGATGCGCACGGAGCGAGTCTGCTCCGCGAGCGCCTGCAGAACCGTCTGGCGGATCCACCACACGGCGTAGGAGATGAACTTCACCCCCTTGTCCGGATCGAACTTCTTGACGGCCTTCAGCAACCCTTCGTTGCCGATGCACACCAGCTCTGCCAGCCCAAGGCCGCGGCCCTGGTACTTCTTCACGTACGAGATGACGAACCGCAGGTTGGCGGTTACCAGCCGCTCGGCGCAGGCTTTGTCGCCGGCGCGCGCGCGGTGGGCGAGTGCTCTCTCTTCCGCCGGATCATCGATCAGCGGGTACTTCTCCACGTCGTGCAGGTACTGGTCGAAGGAGTCGAGTGCCCGGGAGCTTAAGAACATGTAGACTCGTTCCTTTCAAAACAACGAAAGCAGCGACGCCTCGTTGGTGTTCGAGGCGTGCTGCTTTCTGGTGACGCCCTCTAGGGCAGTCTCTGCGAGAGTCCCTTCATAGCGGGCGAATCTATGTTGTCAATAGGGGATTGTAAACCCCCTCGTGTGGACGGCGCGGCTACCGCCCCTAGCGGTTCACTCCGTCCACGGCCCAAGGGAATGCGCATCCGTTTACTCCGGCGCCGGCCCGAAGACCAGCGCGGCGTTGATTCCGCCGAAGCCGAAGGAGTTGGAGACGACGTAGCTCACCGGCCGCTCCGCGCCTTCGCCCGTGACGTACGGCAGGTCGCATCCCTCGCCCGGCGCTTCCAGGTTCAGCGTCGGCGGGATCCAGCCGCGCTGGATGACGAGGGCGCTGATGGCGGCCTCCACCGCCCCCGTGGCGCCCAGGCAGTGCGCGTGGTACCCCTTGGTGCCGCTCACCGGCACGGCGTCCGCGTGCTCGCCCATGACGGTGCGGATCACGCGGCTTTCGGTGCTGTCGTTGAGCGGGGTGGACGACGCGTGGGCGTTGACCCAGTCCAGCTCCTCGGGCGCCACGCCGCCCACCTCCAGCGCGCGGCGCATGGCCCGCACCGCCTGGGCCCCGTCGGGACGGGGCGCCGTCATGTGGTGCGCGTCGTTGGAGGTGCCGTACCCCAGCACCTCGGCGTAGATGCGCGCTCCGCGTGCCCGGGCGTGCTCCAGCTCCTCCAGCACCAGCACCGCGGCGCCCTCGCCCATCACGAAGCCGTCGCGCTCCGCGTCGAACGGACGGGAGGCGTGCTGCGGGTCGTCGTTGCGGGTGGACATGGCGCGGATGATGGCGAAGGCGCCGTAGCAGAGCGGCGCGAGCGGCGCCTCCACTCCGCCGGAGAGCACCACGTCCGCGTCGCCGTCGCGGATCAGCCGCCACCCGTCGCCGATGGCGATGGCGCCGGACGCGCAGCTCATCCCGTTGGTGGAGTTGGGGCCGGTGAAGCCGAACTCGATGGCCACGTTGCACGACGCGGCCCCGTTGAACACCGCCAGCGCGAGCATGGGGTCCACGCCGCGCACGCCGCGGCCCACGTAGCTGGTGAATTGCGTCTCGCCGTACGCCACGCCGCCCAGCGCGCTCCCCATCTGCACGCCGACGCGCTCGGGGTCCTCTCCTGCGGGGTCGAGCGCCGCATCTTCCAGCGCCTGGCGCGACGCGGCCACCGAGAACTGCGCGTAGCGCTCCATGCGCCGCGCGCGGTTGCGCTCCATGTACGTCTCGGGGTCGAAGTCGTCCACCTGCGCGGCGATGTGCGAGCGGAAGGGGGTCGGGTCGAAGCGGCTGATGCGCCGCACGGCCGACTCGCGCTTCCTGAGCCCGTTCCACATCCCCTCCACCCCGGTGCCGATCGGTGTGATGGCCCCGATCCCGGTGATGACGACCCGCCGCGGCGCCGAACGCCGGTCTTCTGAACGCTGGATCATGTGCTCGCTGCCGAGGGGAGCCTCGCGATGAAACGACGGCGCGGGCCGGCCGCCTTCTCCGTCCCGCGCTGATACCCCGCACCCCGCCGTTCGTGCGTCACGGCGCTTCCACCGCCCTCTTGATCCCCACCAGCGTCCTCGATGCGACGTGGTGGATGAAGACGGGACCGATTACGGCGTCACCTATAACGCGGCGTCCGGCGCCTGGGAGGGGCCAGCGCGGGCCCGAGTCCCACTCGTGCACGATCTTCACGCGCGTGGTGCCGTCCGGCAGGCCGGTGAAGCTCCACTCGACGTCCATCCCGGTGGTGATGCCGTCCACGTGGCGGTAGAGGACGACGGGGCGCGTCTCGTCCACCGTCATCTCGCTGACCCACCAGACGGGCCAGGGGAGCGGGCCGAAGTCGCGCCGCGCCGCCATCTCCACGCGCCCGGTGCCGAAGCCGTCCTTGCGCTGGAAGCGGACCCAGCGGTAGTGCGGCAGCCATTCCGGCCACCGCTCCACGTCCGCGCCGAAGCGGAAGCAGCGCTCCGGCGTGGCGTTGATGACGATCTCGTCGACGGTCAGCACGTCAGCGCGGCATGAAGTCGGTGTCGTCCGCGATGCCGCGGCAGAAGGCGGCCATCAGGCGGACGACGGCCTGCACGTCGTCCAGCGAGACGATCTCGTTGGGCGAGTGCATGTAGCGGTTGGGGATGGAGATGACGCCCGTGGGGATGCCGCCGCGCTGGAGGTAGACCGCGTCCGCGTCGGTGGAGGTGAACTTGGGCGAGGCCTGGATGGTGTAGGGGATCCCCTCGCGCTCCGCCGTTTCCGCCAGCCGCTCGAAGACCATGGCGTGGATGGCGGAGCCGCGCCCCAGCACCGGGCCGCTCCCCAGCTTGTGCTCGCCCACCTGCTTCTTTTCGATCCCCGGCGCGTCGGTGCTGAAGGTGACGTCCACCACCAGCGCCACCTGCGGATCAAGGTGATAGGCGGAGGTGCGCGCGCCGCCGCCGTGGTAGCCGATCTCCTCCTGCGTCGTGGCGACGGCGGTCACCTCGGAGCGCAAACCATCAACGTCGCGCGCAAGGTCGCGGAGCGCCTCCAGCACCACGAAGGCGCCGATGCGGTTGTCGATGGCGCGCGAGGCGATCAGCCCGTTCCCCAGCTCCACCAGGCGCGCGTCCACCACGCCCGGGTCGCCCACGCGGATGCCCCGCGCGGTGGCGTCGTCGCGGTCGCGCGCGCCGACGTCCACCCACAGCTCGTTGAGCTTCGAGGCCTTCTCCTTCTCCTCCGGCTTCATCAGGTGGATCGGCTTCTTGCCGACCACCCCCAGCACGTCGCCGCGGCGGGTGAGGAAGCGGATGCGCTGCCCCACGAGCACCTGCGGGTCCCATCCGCCGATCCCGTCGATGTAGAGGAAGCCCTCTTCATCCACGTGCGTCACCATCACGCCGATCTCGTCGATGTGCCCCGCGAGCATCACGCGCGGCCCCGCGCCTCCGACGGACGCCATCGAGTTGCCGTGGACGTCGGAGGTGACGCGCGCGCCGGTGGATTCGGCCTCGGCGCGCCACACGCGGGCGGCGGCGGTCTCGAAACCGGAGGGACCCGGCGCGTCCAGCAGCCGTTTGAGGAACTCGAAAATGCGGTCTTCCATTATGATGTCGGAATGAAGGTCAGCGGCGGTCGGTCTCGTTCGCGGCCTCGGCGGCACGGCGCGCCACCTCCGGAGTGTAGGCGTGGTAGAGGTGCTTGACCAGCACTTCTTCCGCGTACACCTCGGGGGGGAGCTCTTCCAGTGCCGCGAGCGCGCGCAGGGCCTCGGCCTGGCGCTCGGTCAGCTGGAGCTTGAACGGCTCACGGGGCATCGGTTCTCACGTCGTATGAAGGCTGCAAACGGGCGCAATCGTGCGTTCAGTGCGGCCGGCGGTGCGCAGGGTGGCACGGGCGCGATAAATCGCGCCCCTACGGATTCGCGCAGCAGCACGGGTCCCACCCGCTCACGGCATGCCATCCCGGAGCTGCTCCGCGTCGTCGACGGTGGAGTAGAGCTCCAGGAATCCGCTCAGAATGCGATGGGTGAGCCCCCACACCAGGTGCCCTCGGGCGCCGTACGCGGGAAAGGACATCACCGTGCCGTCACCCATCTCGTGCAGGTACTCGGCGGCGGCGCCGGGCTCGGACAGCTCGGCGAGCGTCACCCAGATCGCCAGCGCCACCTCCTCGTTCGGCTCCGCCTCGGTGCCGGCGGGGACGGCGAAGACAAAGGGCGCCACGGTGATGCGCGGCGCGCGGTCGCTCATCGGGGTCAGCACGTCCAGCGGGCCCAGGAGGCGCCCGGCGGCCCGCACGTCGATCCCCACCTCTTCCAGCGTCTCGCGGGCGGCGGTGGCGGCGTCGTCCTCGTCGCCGGGAGCGGCGCGGCCGCCGGGGAGCGCCATGTGGCCGGACCACGGATCGCCCTCGCGCTCGGCGCGGCGGATCAGGAGGAGCTCCAGGTCGTCTTCCACGGGGCGCACCAGCAGCGCGACCGCGGCGGAGGGGACCTCGCCCTCCACCTCCACCGTGCGCGGCGGGCGCGCCGCGATGGCCCGCGCCAGCCCTTCGATCCGCTCGTCTTCCACGCCTCTCCTCCGCTCCACCCCGCGCCTTGCCCACGGACGGGCGAGAGGTTATCACATCCCGTTCGCTTCGGCAACGTTTCGCCCTTCAACGCACCGGCAATTCACGATGGTCGAGCTATCCGACATCGAAGCCGCCCGCGCGCGCATCCACGGACAGGTGGTGCTCACCCCGTGCACCCCGTCCGAGATCTTCGGCGAGATGTTCGGCGGGCACGCCTGGTTCAAGTTCGAGAACCTGCAGCGCACCGGCTCGTTCAAGGAGCGCGGCGCCCTCAACCGCATGCTGACGCTGTCGCCCGAGGAGCGGGAGCGCGGCGTGATCGCGGCCAGCGCCGGCAACCACGCGCAGGGCGTCGCTTATCACGCCCAGCGCCTCGGCATCCCGGCCACCATCGTGATGCCGGAGCGCACGCCGCTGGTCAAGGTGAGTGCTACGCAGGGGTACGGCGCGCGCGTCATCCTGCACGGCTCCGTGTACGACGAGGCGATGGCCGAGGCGCTGCGCATCCGCGAGGAGGAGGGGCTGACGCTGGTCCACCCCTTCGACGACCCGGCCATCATCGCGGGGCAGGGGACGATCGGGCTGGAGTTGCTGGAGCAGTGCCCGCAGATGGACGTGGTGGTGGTGTCGGTGGGCGGCGGCGGGATCATCGCGGGGATCGCGGCGGCCATCAAGTCGGTGCGGCCCGAGGTGCGGGTGATCGGCGTGGAGGCGGGCGTCCTTCCCGCGGCGCTGCGGGCGCGCGAGGCGGGCGAGGTGGTCACCATCCCCCCCGCCGAGACGATCGCGGAGGGGATCGCCGTGCGCAGGATCGGCGACCACACCTTCGCGATGATCGAGGAGTACGTCGACGAGCTGGTCACGGTGAGCGAGGAGGAGATCGCCAGCGCCGTCCTCCTGCTTCTCGAGCGCGAAAAGACGGTGGTGGAGGCCGCCTGCGCCGCCGCGGTGGCCGCCGTCGTCTGCGGCTACGTCCCGGGGCTGGAAGGGAAGAACGTCGTGATGGTGCTGAGCGGCGGCAACATCGACGTGTCGCTGATGTCGCGCATCATCGAGCGCGGGCTGATCCAGGACGGCCGCCTGGCCCACCTGGTGGTGCGCCTCCGCGACCGTCCGGGCGCGCTCGCCGCTCTCACCGCCGCGCTCGCGGAAAGTGGCGCGAACGTCGTGAGCCTGGACCATCGTCGCGGCACGGGCGGGCTCTGGCTCACGGAGGCGGAGGTGGGTCTGACGCTGGAGATGCGCGGCCGCACGCACGCCCAGGACCTCATCCAGATGCTGACGGACCGCGGCTTCACGGTGCACCGCGAGTGACCTTTGCGATGGAGTCGCTGCGCGAGCGGATCTTTGCGCGCGACGGGTACCGCTGCGTGTACTGCGGCGGCGTCTTCCCCGCCGAGGAGCTGTCGCTGGACCACGTGCAGCCCCGGATGCGCGGCGGCGACAACTCCGAGGGGAACCTGGTGACCGCCTGCAAGCCTTGCAACACCCGCAAGGGCGCCATGCCCGCGTGGGCCTTCCTGGCCGAGCTTCCAGAGGAGCGCGCCAACTTCCTGCGCTACGCCGTTCACGTCTGGCCGCGCCACCTGCGCGCCATCAAACAGGCGGCGCGCTGACCCCTTCGGGCCGGCTTCGGCTCCCCTCCAAAAGGACGGGGAGCCGCTTTTTTGCGCTGAAACAGGGCCGAACGGCGTGGTTGCGGGGATCGGCTCAGGTGGTGTGCATCAAGTTTGTAACAGTTTGCTGAAGGGGGCCCTTTGCACCGCCGCGGTGGCTCCGCCCTTGCATGGCGCGATCCCGGGTACCGCGGGATGGCGCAAGAGGTTGCGCCGCGGCGGAGTGTGGGGGGTTCGCAGTGAAAAAGGGAGGGGCTGTGGCGCGCAGCAGGATGATTCACATGGAGCGCACGCTTGGTTTCGCCACACGTTTCCTGGACGAAGTGCGGGACGACATAGGGCAGGCGGCCCTGGGCGGGATGGACACGCCGCCGCGCATCCGCAGCGTTCACGAGGCGCCGGGGCACGCGACACCGGAGTTCAGGACACTCAACATCCCGATGCCGGACGGGATCGGGGGTGCATCGCCGGAGATCCTTTCCGGCGCGATCGCGCGGTTCGCCGCGGAGAAGAAGCCGGACCGCCTCCTCCTGGCCCTGGAGGCGCAGATGGACGGGTCTTCGGTGCTGATCGCCGAGGCGCGCGACCGGGCGGGGACGAGGATGTTCTGGGTGCAGCCGTTTGCGGTGGCCGGTACGCGGGTGCTGTGGAGCGAGCCGCTGGACGGCGGGTGGCGCGACCCGGGCGACGAGGAGATGATCCTGGACGCCTCCTTCAAGGGCCGCGCGCTTCCCGAGCTGGGACGCGACGTCCTGGTGGCGGTGCGGAAGCCGCAGCGGAGGCTGGAGCCGGCGATGCCTGCGCGGTGATCGGTGGGGTTGGGTGAGGGATGCGGGGTTTGGGATGGGGGTGCGGCAGCTTTCCGGGAGGAGCCGGGGGGCTGCCGCTTTGTGTGGGGGGTGGGGGGCTGGCGCCGGGGCACCGGGGGATAAATCCCCCGGCTGGAACTACGCGAAGACCGCTGAAGCGGTCTCGTGAGCGGCTATCAGTCCGCGAAGGCGGATTTTGTGCGGTTGTTGCCGCGAGTTTACTCGGCGGGCGATTCAGGGCTTCAGGTTCCGTCGGAGGCGCGGCGGGGCGGGGGGGCGGTGGAGCCGGGGCGGGGGGCGGCGCCAAAGCGGCGGTCCAGCTCGGCGTAGACGGCGGCGAAGGGGAGGCCCTGCGCCTGCCAGAGGACCAGGATGTGGAAAAGGAGGTCGGCGGTCTCGCTGGCGAGCTCGGCGGAGTCGCCGTTCTTGGCGGCGATGATCGTTTCGGTGGCCTCTTCGCCGACCTTCTTGAGGATCTTGTCCGTGCCGGCGTCGAACAGGTACGTGGTGTACGAGTCCCGCGGGCGCTCGTCGTGGCGGCGCGCGACGATGTCCTGCACGCGCGCGAGCACCGGGCGCGGGTCGGGGGCGGGGGCGAGGTCGGGGCCGTCGGCGACGCGGTGGAAGCAGCTCCGCTCGCCGGTGTGGCAGGCGGGGCCGCTCTGGCGCACGCGGTAGAGGATGGCGTCGGCGTCGCAGTCGATACGGACGTCTACCACCTCCTGCGTGTTGCCGCTCGTCTCGCCCTTGATCCACAGCGAGGCGCGCGAACGGCTCCAGTAGTGGGCGCGGCCGGTCTCGGTGGTCAGGCGCAGCGCATCGGCGTTGGCCCAGGCCAGCATCAGCACCTCGCCCGTCGCCGCGTCCTGGGCGATGACGGGCACCAGGCCCCGCTCGTCGAACTTCAGGCCCTCTGTCCAGGTCATGCGTCGCGTGGCTGCGGGGATGGGCTCGTGAATGCGGGCGGAATGATAACGGAGCACGGGAGCGTTCGGAATGCTGCCTCACGCGCTGGAGCGGGTCCCGGTCTGGGCCGCTGGATGGAAGGAGCACGGCCAGCTGGTGCTCCTCCTGGATTTCGACGGCACGCTGGCGCCGATCGTGGAGCGCCCCGAGCTCGCCGCGATGCCCGCCACCACCCGCGCCGCGCTCGACCGGCTGATGGCGATGCCCGGCGTGGAGGCCGCCGTCGTCAGCGGGCGCGGCCTGGCCGACGTGCGCGAGCGCGCTGCGATCCCCGGCATCGCGTACGCCGGCAACCACGGGATGGAGATCGAGGGAGCCGGCCTGCACCGCATGCACCCCGAGGCCGTCGCCGCGCGGCCGGCGCTCGAAGCCGCGGCGCGACGCATCGAGCCGGAGCTGGCGGGCATCCCCGGCGCCTTCCTCGAAGACAAGGCGATGACGCTGAGCATCCACTTCCGCCAGGCCCCCGCCGAGCGCCACGCCGACGTGCGCGCGGTCGTGGAACGCGGCGCGGGCGACGGGCTGCGGGTGACCTCCGGCAAGATGGTGCTGGAGGTGCGGCCGCGGGTGGAGTGGGACAAGGGGAAGGCGGTGCTATTCCTCCTGGACCAGATGCGCCCGCCGCCCGGCGCCCCCGTCCTCTACCTGGGCGACGACCGCACGGACGAGGATGCCTTCCGCGCCCTCGCCGGCCTGGGCGGCGCGCACGAGGGCGTGCTGATCGGCGATCCGGCCGTCGCAACGGCGGCGCGGTCGTACCTGCGCGACCCGGCGGAAGTGGGAGCGTTGTTCGCGGCTATGGCGGAAGCGGCCTGAGACGACGCGGGCCGAGACGCATGCAACCGCCCATAAAACCCAAACCCCCTCCCCCAGGCAGTTATGGGGGAGGGGGATGCATCGCGGAGCGACGCTGGGGGTGGGGCTACACCGGCTTCCGCCCCGTGATGATGCGCCAGGCGATGATGATCACCGCGATCACCAGGAGGATCCACGCGACGCTCTTGAGTGCGGCGAAGATACCGCCGACGCCGAGCAGGGCCAGCACCAGCAGGATGATACCGATCAGGAGGATCAGGTCCATGTTCGCCTCTTCAGCAGTGCGTTGGCTGAGATTACCGCGGCTGTCGCTAATCGTACAAGGCAACGGGCGTGCCAGGGTGCAAGTCGTGGCGTAATCATATGTTGTGTTTCCTTTGGTTGCCGGCCCGCGGAGGCGCCCGTATCTTCCCCCGCCTTATGCCGAACACACGTATTTCGCACGTGCCGCCCGGGTCGCAGGACCTGCTCGCGGGGGACGTGCGCCGCCGCCGGCGCGTGCAGCGCAGCTGGTTCGCGCTGGCCGAGGAGGGCGGCTACGAAGAGGTCATCCCCCCTACCTTCGAATACGAGGAGGTCTTCACGCGCAGCGCGGGGACGGAGCTGGCTTCGCGCCTGATCCGCTTCGTGGACCGCGACGGGAGCCTCGTCGCCCTGCGCGCCGACTTCACCTCGGCGATCGCGCGGGTCGTCTCCACGCGCCTGGCATCCGCGCCGCTGCCGCTGCGGCTGTGCTACGCGGGCAAGGTGTACCGCCAGCAGGCCGAAGGGATGGGGCGCCGCCGCGAGACCTTCCAGCTCGGCGCGGAGCTGATCGGCGACCCGTCTCCCGCGGCGGACGTGGAGGTGCTGCGGCTGGCGCTGCGCACGCTGTGGGCGCTGGACATCCGCGACTTCCAGGTGAACCTGGGCGACATCCGCTTCGTGTGCCCCCTGCTCGCCGGCCTCTCGCCCGACGCGGCCGAGGCGTTGCGGACGGCGGTGGATCGAAAGGACCGCGCGGCGCTCGCTGCCGGTGCGCGTGAGATCGGCGCGCCGGCGGCCGTGGCGCGTGCCCTGATCGAGCTTCCTGAGCTGATCGGGCGGAGCGACGTCCTCCTGCGCGCCCGCTCGCTGGCCAGCGGCCCGGATGCCGAGGCGGCCATCGAGCGCCTGCGTGCCGTCGATGCGCTGCTGACCGAAGAGGAGCGCGAGCACGTCGTCTATGACCTGGGCGAGATCCGCGGGCTGGGATACTACACGGGGATCCAGTTCGAGGTGTTCGTGGCGGGCGTGGGGCGCGCGATCGGCTTCGGCGGGCGCTACGACGGGCTGCTCGCCCTCTACGGCGCTGACCGTCCCGCTGTCGGGTTCGCGCTGGAGACGGACGAGCTGGCGGACCTGCTGGTGGAGGAAGGATGAGGCCGCTGCGCATCGCCCTCCCCAAGGGGCGGATGATGGACGAGGCGCTGACGCTGTTCGACGTGATCGGCGCATCGGTGGACGAGTCGGTGCGCGCGTCGCGGCGGCTCATCCTTCCGTCGGCGGATGGGAGGTTCGAGTTCCTCCCGGTGAAGAGCGGCGACGTGCCGACGTACGTGGAGTCCGGCGTAGCGGACGCGGGCGTGGTGGGGCTGGACGTGCTGGGCGAGAGCGATCCGGACGTGCTGCGCCCGCTCGATCTGCGCTTCGGTGGATGTGGGTTAGCGGTGGCCGGGCCCGCCGATGCCGCGTACCCCGACCTCGCGCACGGACGCACGCCACGCGTGGCCACCAAGTACGTGGAGAGCGCGCACCGCTTCTTCGCCGCGCGGGGGATGCAGGTGGAGCTGATCCACATCTCCGGGTCCGTCGAAGTCGCGCCGCTGCTGGGCCTCTCGGACTGGATCGTGGACCTGGTGCAGACCGGGCGCACGCTGGCCGAGAACGGGCTGGTGGTGTTCGAGGAGATCAGCCGGTCCACGGCGCGCCTGATCGTCAACCGCGCGAGCCACAAGCTGCGCCTGGAAGAGCACCAGCGCCTGATCGCCGATCTGGCGGGCGCGCTGGAATCCACCGCCTGATTTCGATGCCCGCGATCCGCACGCTCCACGTCCGCCCGCCGTTCGACGAGCTTCGCGCCCTCGCCGCCGCCGCGTCCACCGACGACCCGGCGCTCCGCGAGTCCGTGGCCGCCATCGTCCGCGACGTCGCCGCCCGCGGCGACGATGCGCTGCTGGAGTACACCGCCCGCTTCGACCGGCTGGAGGTGCCCCATGCATCCGCGTTGCGCGTGGGCGCGGACGAGCTCGCCGCGGCGGCGGACGACATCGAGCCGGAGCTGCTGGCTTCGCTGCGCGCGGCCGCATCCAACATCCGCGACTTCCACGAGAAGCAGCGCGAGCACGGCTTCCTCGACCTGCACGCGGATGGAAGCGTGCTGGGCCAGCGCGTGGCGCCGCTGCGGCGCGTGGGGATCTACGTTCCAGGTGGGCGCGCGGCGTATCCGTCGTCCGTGCTGATGAACGCCATCCCCGCCTCGGTGGCGGGCGTGGATGAGATCGCGATGGTCTCCCCCGCGCCCGGCGGCGAGATGCTCCCGGTGGTGCTGGCGGCCGCACACGTGGCGGGAGTGACGGAGGTGCTGCGGATCGGCGGGGCGCAGGCGGTGGCGGCGCTGGCCTACGGCACGCAGACGATCGGCCGCGTGGACAAGATCGTTGGCCCTGGCAACAAGTGGGTTGCCGAGGCGAAGCGCCAGGTCTTCGGCCGGGTGGACATCGACATGGTCGCGGGCCCCTCCGAGATCCTGGTGATCGCGGACGACACCGCCGATCCGGTGCACGTAGCCGCGGACCTGATCGGCCAGGCGGAGCACGACCCCGACGCCATCGCCTGGCTGGTGACGACCTCCGCCGCCCTCGCCGAGCGCATCCCCGCCGAACTCGACCGCCTCCTGGAGCGCAACCCGCGTCGGGAGGTGGCGCGAGAGGCGCTTGAGACGAACGGCGCTATCATCGTCGTCCCCGACCTCGCCGCCGCCGCGGCCGCCGCGGATCTGCGCGCCCCCGAGCACCTGGAGCTGCTGGTGGCCGAGCCGATGGCGCTGGCGGGCCGCATCCGCAACGCGGGCGCCATCTTCCTGGGCTCCTGGTCGCCCGAGCCGATGGGCGACTACTTCGCCGGCCCCAACCACGTGCTCCCCACCGGCGGCAGCGCGCGATTCGCGTCGCCGCTGGGAGTGTACGACTTCGTGAAGCGCACCTCCCTCATCGGCTACTCCCGCGAGCGCCTGCACGCCCACGCCGCCCACGTCATCCGCCTCGCCGAGTCCGAGGGGCTGCACGGGCATGCGGAGGCGGTGCGGGTGAGGATGAACAGATAGTGCGTGAGTGCGTGAGTGCGTTAGTGCGCTGGGTTCGAACGCACTCACGCACCAACGCACTAACGCACTTTTTCACAGGAACCAGACCGCAATGCGAGTCCTCTACGCCGTGCTCTGCGAGCACGCCGACGAGCGCCCCGACGGGCGCATCGACATCGAAGGGATCTTCCACCAGCTCTACGCCCCCGG